>JBEEHI010000021.1:0-10913 GCA_041167305.1 Verrucomicrobiota bacterium | reverse complement strand
GCGGTCTGTGACTGCCGGCAACGTTGAACACGTCGCGATGATCGGCGGTCATTGACCGCCGCTACAGTGAAGATTCCCCCGCCGCTTTCATTTCGTTGATCTTTCGATGCAACGTGCGCCGGCTGATCCCGAGCTTCTTGGCGGCTTTCGTGATGTTCCCATTCGTCGTCGCCAGCGCCTGCATAATCAGGCGCTTCTCGGTCTCGTGCAGATCGAGAGCGCTCGATTTTTCACCGAACGCTTTCGCGGGCGTAATGCCGCCGGGCAGTTCCGCTCCCGTCGCGGCGCGCACATTCGGCGGCAGATCGCGCAGCGTCAGCTTCGTCCCGCGCGCCATCACCACGCCGTGCTCGATTGCCGTCCGCAATTCGCGCACGTTGCCCGGCCAGCTGTAGGTAAGGAGCGCGTTCGTCGCGTCGGCGTTGAGTTCAAGCAGCGGCTTCTCATTCACCTTGCAGAAGTGGCGGAGAAAGCTGCGCACCAGCAGCGGAATGTCTTCCTTCCGCTCACGCAACGGCGGCATCGTGATGTGCACGACATTGAGGCGAAAATAGAGGTCGTCCCGGAATTTTCCCTCGGCCACCAGCTTCTCCAGGTTCTTGTTCGTCGCCGCGATCAGGCGAACGTCCGCGCGCAAGGGCTGGTTGCCGCCGACTCGTTCGAAGGCGCGCTCTTCACTGATCACGCGCAGCAATTTCACCTGCGTGCTCGCGTCGATCTCGCCGATCTCATCGAGGAAAATCGTGCCGCCGTTCGCCTGCTCGAACCGCCCGATGCGACGTTCGTGCGCGCCGGTAAATGCGCCCCTCTCGTGGCCGAACAGCTCGCTCTCGAGTAATTGCGGCGAGAGCGCGGCGCAATGGACGGTAACGAACTTCGCCTTGTTCCGGCGGCTCAGGTTATGGATCGCTTGCGCCGCCAGTTCCTTGCCCGTGCCGCTTTCGCCTTCGATCAGCACGTTTGCCGATGAGGGCGCGACCTGCCGGATCGTGTCGAGCACTTCGTGGAGCGCCGGCGATTCGCCGATGATGTTCTCCAGCCCGTAACGTTCATCCACCTGCTGGCGGAGGGCGCGATTCTCCTGCTCCATCTTCCGGCTGGCAAGTGCACGGGCGATGAGCATCTCGACCTTGTCGAGGTTCAGCGGCTTGGTGACGAAATCGTAGGCGCCGCGCTTCATCGCTTCGACCGCGGTATCGACCGTGCCGTACGCCGTCATCATGATACAGATCGGCGGATGCGGCAGCTTCAACGCGCGTTCGATCAACCCCATGCCGTCATCCCCCCCCAGGCGGAGATCGGTGATCATCACATCGATCGGCTCGCGCTCCAGCACATCCATCGCACCGCGAATGTCCTCCGCGACATACGTGTCGTATTCGTCCTCGAGGAGTCGCCGCAGCCCATCGCGCGTGTGCTTCTCGTCGTCGACGATCAGGATGGTGGGCTGAGGAGCCATTTAGTGTAGTGGTGTCATCCCGAGGCTGGCGAAGCACGCCGAGGCACCCCGCAGTCGTAGGAACCGCTTCCGCGAAAGTCTTAGTGTGGCGCGCCGATGACGTCGAATGCCTCGGGATGATGCGCGCTGCGACACGGCTCGTGTCATTTCGCGCCGGTCCACTGATCGACCCAGTCGTTCACGGTCTTGTACCAGAGCCGCGAGTTCTGCGGCTTCGAGACCCAGTGGCCTTCGTCGGGGAAGTACAACATCTTCGACGGCACGTTCAATCGTTGCAGCGTCGTGAAAAGCTGGAAGCCCTCGCTGACATCGAGCCGGAAATCGAGCTGGCCATGTACCACCAGCGTCGGCGTTTTGAATTTCTCGGCGAACAAATGCGGCGACCATTTCCGGTAAAGCTCGCGGTTCTTCCAGGGCGGTCCCTTGAATTCCCACTCGTTGAACCAAAGCTCTTCCGTGGTTCCGTAGGCCGACTCGGTGTTGAAGACGCCGTCGTGAGAGACGATGCACTTGAAACGATCGGTATGGCCGAGCACCCAGTTCGCCATGTAACCACCGTAGCTCGCACCCATCGCTGCTTCCCGGTTTTTGTCGATGAAGGGATACGTCTTCTCGACGTAATCGAGCCCCTTCATCAAATCGTCATACGGTTTGCCGCCCCAATCGCCGCTGATCGAGTCGGTGAACTTCTGGCCGTAGCCGGTCGAGCCGTGGAAGTTAATCATGACGACTACGTAGTTGCCGGTCGCGGCGAAGAGCTGCGCGTTCCAGCGATACGTCCACGAATTTCCCCACGCGCCCTGCGGACCGCCGTGGATCAAAAACTTCAGCGGATATTTTTTCGCCGAATCGAATCCGGGCGGCCGGATCAAGAAGCCTTCGACCGCTTCGTTGTTCGCGCCCGGGAACTGGAACGATTCCATCGGCTGCATATCGATCTGCGAGAGCAGCGCGTCGTTCATGTGGGTCACGGCAATTGGAGTCAGGTTCGCGCTCTTCGGCTTTTCTGCGACGTCGAGGCGGGCGATCTCGCTCGGCGCGCCGATCGACACGCGACTAAAGAAGAGCGAATTCCCATCCTTCGAGAAAACGAGATCGTCCGCATGAAGCCGCGCGACTTGCTTCGGTTGTTTGCCGTCCATCAACAATACCCAGATCGGCGCTTCGCCGTGATCTTCAGCCGTGAAACAAATCCCTTTCGAATCGGGCGTCCACGCCATGCTGCCCACCGAGCGATCGAAGTTGATCGTCGCGTTGCGGCTCTGTCCGAGCTTGCGCTGATAAATCATCAGCGACTCCTTGTCCGCCTCGAACCCGGCGCGCGCCATCGAGCGCCACGCGATCTGTTCTCCATCGGGCGAATAAACCGGCGTGTTGTCGTTGCCGGGACTCGTCGAGATTTTTCTGGGGGTGCCGCCCGTCATCGGGACGAGGAAGATTTCGTTGTTCGTGCTGGTCGCCTCGACCTCGTCGATGTTGCTCGTGTAGGCGAGTTCCTGCCCGTCCGGCGAAACCGAATACATATCCTGGCCGCCGAGATTGAATGGCGGCACATCGTGATCGCCCGGCGTGAGGTCGCGGGCCGCATCGTTCCCGTCCGCGCTCACCGCGAACAAATGGCTCCGCTTGTGTTCCGTGTAGGAAGTCCAATGCCGATAGAGCAGCTTCGTAAAAATCTTCGCCTTCACCTTGCTCTTGCCCAGCTCGTCGTCGCGCTTCTTGTTCTCCGCGTCGTCTTTCGCCTCCGGATAAACCGAGGAGAGAAACACGATGCTCTTTCCGTCCGGCGACCAGATTCCGCCGTCCGCTCCCGTGGAAATGTTCGTGACCTGATGCGGCTGGCCGTCTAGCCCGCCGCTCTCCGGGGTAAAGTTGCACATCCAGATTTGCGTCGGGTCGGTCGCTTTCGAAGTCCAGATCAGGCGTTTGCCGTCCGGCGAAAACCGCGGGCGCTCTTCGTGGTTCGGCGTCTGATTCAACCGGCGCGCGTCGCCGCCGGCCGCCGGCACGATCCAGAGATGCGCGATTTTTGTGTTCGCATCCAAATCCACATCGACCGCGTCGAACACGATCCATTTCCCATCCGGCGAGGGCACCGGCGCGCCGACCCGCTTTAGTTTCATCATGTCCTCGAACGTGAATGGGTGCTTCGCCGTCGTGCTTGTAGCCGGTGTCGGCGTTTGGGCGGTTGCCGAACTCGCGATCGCGAAACAAAGAGTCAGAATTTTCCAATGCATAAGGGTGTCTCCGCTGAATGCGCAAACTCCCGCCGAACCCGCCTCCATGCAAACCCACCCTGATCCGCCATTGGCCCGTCGGCGGTTACACTGTTTGCTAATACTTGAATCGTAACCTCAGGACACCCCAGATAGCTTCCCGCATCACGCGCCAGCCCAGTTTCGAGTGGCCGTGCTTTCGCTCGACAAAGATAATGGGCGTCTCGGCGAACCTGAGACCTTTGCGATACGCCTTGTATTTCATCTCCACGAGGAACACGTAACCGATCGAAAATACGTCGTTGAAGCCGATCGATTCGAGGGCGGCCCTGCGCCAGCAGATAAATCCACTGGTCGGATCGCTGAAGGGCATTCCAGTAATGAAGCGCACGTAATGGGAGGCCAGCTTGCTCAGAACAAGGCGCTTCAGATTCCAGTTCACGACGCTAATCCCCTGGAGATACCGGGAACCGACCACCAGATCATGATCGCCGATAGCCTCAAGAAAGCGCGGCAGATAGAGCGGGTCATGCGAAAGATCGGCATCCATCTGGAGAATGTATTCATAGTCTTTCTTAAGGACCTGCGTGAAAGCGGCGACATAGGCCTTTCCCAAGCCTTCCTTCTTTTGCCGATGAAGGACGAAAAGTCTTTCCGGATCTTGCCGGGCCAGCTCGTCCGCTAATTCGCCCGTGCCGTCAGGCGAATTGTCGTCGACGATGAGCATGTGCAAGGCAGGGGCGAACTGGCGAATCTTCTCGACCAGTTCAGCGAGGTTGGCCCGCTCATTGAAGGTGGGAATGAGAACGATGGCCCGCATTTAGGACGGTCTCTTTATCGACACAAGAAGCCGAGGTTAGACTCGCGTGCGCTAAACGTAAATTGAGTTTCCGATGACTGCTTCGGGAACACGATCACGGCAGGCGATCGATCTTTCTATTCGCCCCGGCTTTGGTAAAAAAGGGCGATCCACTTTCTATGAAACGCCTTCCACTCCTCGCTCTCGTCGCCGCTTCCACCGCCTTCGCCACCCCATCGGGCACCACTGTTATCCTCAACGGCACCGCCATCGATCCCGGCACCGGAAAAGTGATGCCGAACGCCGCCATCACGATCGAGGGCGGCCACATCATCGCCATCAAGGAAAACAGCGCCGACATCCCCAAGAAAGGCGACGTAGTCATCGACGCGCACGGCAAGTTCATCCTGCCGGGTTACATCGATACTCACGTCCATTTCTTCCAGTCCAGCGGTCTCTTCACGCGCCCCGATGCCGTCGACCTGACCGGCGTCCGTCCCTACAAGGACGAGATTGCGATGATCAAGCGCAACTTGCCGGACACCTTCGCGCGTTACCTGCGCAGCGGGATCACTTCGGTCCTCGATATCGGCGGGCCGCTCTGGAATTTCGAAATGCGCAAGATCGCGAGCTCGACCGCGAAAGCGCCGCGGGTGGCGGCGGCCGGCCCGCTCATCTCGAGTGTGTCACGTTCGCAGCTTGATCTGGGCGATCCGCCGATCGTGAAGATCGATACGCCAGAGCAAGGAACCCAGATGGTCCAGAAGCTCGCGCCACAGAAGCCGGACTACATCAAGATTTGGTATATTGTGAATGCCGAGAATCCCGTGGAGAAATTCCGGCCGGTCGTTCACGCCGTCATCGCGGAAGCGCACCGGCTGAAGTTGCGCGTCGCCGTTCACGCTACCGAGCTGGAAGCCGCGCGCGCTTCCGTCGAGGAAGGCGCCGATCTTCTGGTCCACAGCGTCACCGACAAACCAGTCGATGACGCTTTCGTGAAACTCCTCAAGGAAAAGGGAACCATCCTTACGCCAACGCTGGTCGTCTTCGAACGCTACAGCCGTACGTTCGCGAACAAGCTCGAACTGACTCCGGAAGAAAAGGCGTGGGGCAATCCCGAGGTGATCGCGTCGCTCGACGTGACGAAACTGCCGCCCGACAAAGTTCCCGAACGGATCAAGACCGCCATGGCGAACCCGCAACAGGTCCTCGACCGGATCCAGCAGACCTACGACGTCGCGCTGAAGAATTTGAAGACGCTTCAGGACGCCGGCATCACCATCGCTACCGGGACCGACGCCGGGAACATCGGCACGATCCATGGCCCCGCGATCTTCCGCGAGTTCCAGCTCATGAAGCAAGCCGGCCTCACTCCGCTGCAAATCCTCCAGTGCACCACCGCGAACGCCGCGAAAACTTTTGGCGGCGACACCGGCGCGAAGATCGGCTCGCTCAAGCCCGGCAACTTCGCCGACCTCGTCATCCTGAAATCGAACCCGATCGACGACATCAGGAATGCCTCGGACATCGACAGCGTGATGAAGAACGGCGTCGTTTATCCAGCCGATACTTTGCTGCCGAAATGAGATCTCTGGCCGTTGCCGTCACGCTGGCAGCACTCGCCCTTGTTGTCCGTGCCAGCGACAAGAAAGTCGACGTCTCAAAAATCCACGGGCGCATCCAGTACGTGCAAAGCTTTCCCGATTACAAGGTGCAAGCCGTGACCAGCTTTGCCGATTTGCATGTCCAGATCGTGACGAGCTTCCCGGACAAGCCCGGACAATGGCAAATCGTCGATTCGTTTCCCGATTACAAAATCGAGATGGTGAATTCCTTCCCCGATTTCACGATTGAATTCGTGAATAGCTTTCCGGGGCCCGCAAAATAGGTCCTTTAAGTCTTATGCGACATATCCTTATTTCAGCCGCGCTGCTTTCTCAGGCAGCAACCGCCCTTGCCCAACCGGCCGCCACCATGAAAGCGGTCTTAGCGCATGAGTACGGTGCGCCGAAGGTGTTGAGGTATGAAGACGCTCCGCGGCCGGAGCCGAAGGAAAACGAACTTCTCGTGCGCGTGATCGCATGCGGAGTGAATCCGGCGGATCCGCTGGTGATCTCGGGACGGTTGGCGAGAGAATTCGGGACGCATCTGCCGCTCATTCCCGGATACGACGTCGCGGGCGTGGTTGAGAAGACGGGAACGAAGGTGACGAAGTTCAAAAAAGGGGACGGGGTTTATGGGTATGCGCTCTTTGGCGGCGGGTGGGCGGAGTTTGCAGTGCTCGCGGAAAATGAGGCGGCGCTGAAACCAAAGACCGCGACGTTCACCGACGCAGCCGCCGTGCCGCTGGCGGCTCTGACGGCGTGGCAGTCATTGATCGATGTTGCGAAGTTGAGCGCGGGTCAGACGGTGCTCATTCATGGCGGCTCCGGCGGCGTCGGAAGTTTCGCGGTCCAGATCGCGAAAGCGCGGGGCGCACGCGTCATCGCGACTGCTTCGACGGCGAACCAGGAGTTACTGAAGCAACTCGGCGCTGACGTGGCGATCGATTACACGAAAACAAAGTTCGAAGATGTGGCGAAAGATGTCGATGTCGTGCTTGATCCTGTCGGTCGCGATACGCTCGCGCGCTCCTACGCGGTGGTGAAGAAAGGCGGCATCATCACGACCCTGGTAGCGCGGCCAGACCAGACGCAACTGGACAAGTACGGGATCCGAGGCACGTCGATCTTCGGCAAGCCAGACGGGACCGAGCTGGCGGAAATCACGAAGCTGATCGAAGCCGGCAAGATCAAGCCGATCGTGAGCCAGGTGATGCCACTGACGGATGCGGTGAAAGCGGTGCAACAAGCCGAGACTCATCACACCCGCGGCAAGCTCGTGCTGAAGATCGCCGAGGAACCCAAGCCGTAGCACGGGCATCTTCCCTGTGGGGCAAACAGGCTTCCAGCCTGTTCTCTACTCGTGGCCGCGATCGACAGGCGGGACGCTATCGGGCCCAAAGGCAAGATGCCCGTGCTACCGAAAGGCGCGCGTGATTACCCGCTTGGTTCCAGCGCGTTCGCCAGGACTTCATCCACGTTTTCCACCGGGATGAACTTGATCTTCTGTTTCGCTTCCTCGGGAATATCGACCAGATCTTTTTCGTTCAGCTTGGGAAACAGCACCGTGGTAATACCGGCGCGCATTGCGGCCAGGCTTTTCTCTTTCAATCCGCCGATCGGCAGGACGAGTCCTCGCAAGGTGACCTCGCCGGTCATCGCAACATCGGTCCGAACCCGCCGGTTGCTGAAGAGCGACGCGAGCGCGGTGAACATCGCCACGCCAGCCGAAGGCCCGTCCTTCGGCACCGCGCCGGCGGGGACGTGAACGTGAATGTCGTTATCGCGGAAATCTTCCGTCTTCACGCCAATCGTGCCATTGCGGCTGCGCACCAGACTTAAGGCGGCCTGCACTGATTCCTTCATCACGTCGCCGATCTGACCGGTCAGGGTGATGTTTCCTTTGCCCGGGTATTTTGTCGCTTCGATGTGCAAGATCTCGCCGCCATACGGTGTGTAGGCGAGACCGGTGACGACGCCTGGCGCACCAGTCGTTAGCGCCTTTTCGCGAACGTAGCGAGCGGGCCCGAGCATCTCGGCGACGAGCGCCGGCGTCACGGTCACGTGGTCGGTTTTTCCGCGCGCGACTCGCGCGGCTACGCCGCGACAAACCGCGCCGATCTGCCGCTCGAGCTCGCGCACACCGGCTTCGTGGGTGTAATCGGCTACGACCAGGCGCAATGCTTCTTCGGTCCACTCACATTGCTCCGGCTTGAGACCGTTCTCTTCGAGCTGCCGCCTGGCGAGATATTTTCGCGCGATCTCAACTTTCTCGCGCTCGGTATAACCCGGAAGCGAAATTACTTCCATGCGATCGAGGAGCGGGCCGGGAATACCTTCGACGTAATTCGCCGTCGCGATAAAAATCACCTGCGACAAATCGAACGGGACGTCGAGATAGCGATCGACGAAGGCATTATTCTGCCGCGGATCGAGGACTTCGAGTAAGGCACTCGCCGGGTCGCCGCGAAAATCGGTCCCGAGTTTGTCGATTTCATCGAGCATCATGACGGGATTGCGCGTCCCGGCGCGGCGCAGTTCCTGGATGATGCGGCCGGGCATCGATCCGATGTAAGTGCGGCGATGGCCGCGGATTTCCGCTTCATCGCGAATCCCACCAAGACTCATCCGGACAAATTTTCGCCCGAGCGCATCCGCGATTGATTGGCCGAGGCTGGTCTTGCCGACGCCGGGTGGCCCGAGAAAACAAAGGATCGGGCCGTGGCCTTGCGGGTTCAGTTTGCGCACGGCGAGATATTCGATCAGCCGCTTTTTTACTTTCTCGAGATCGTAGTGATCGCGGTCGAGAATCTCCTGCGCCTTGTCGAGATCGAGATTGTCTTCGCTCATTTTTGACCACGGCAGCTCCGCGATGATCTCGACGTAGCTGACGATGACGGAATACTCCGGACTCGCGGGGGGAATGAACTCGAGCCGTTTCAGTTCGCGGTCTGCTTGCGCCAAAACGTCGGCCGGCGGTTTCGCTTCCTCGAGCCGGGTCCGAAGCTGCGCGATCTGCTCGTCCGCGCCGGTGTCGCCTTCGCCCAACTCGCGCTGGATCGCTTTCAATTGTCCGCGGAGATATGCCTTCCGTTGGGCGTCGCCAAACTGCGACTGCACATCTTTCTGGAGGCGCTCCTGAATCAGCGCGATCTCGAGCTGCGCGGAGATGCTGGTCTGGACCGCGCGCACGCGTTTGCGGACATCGAGTTCCTCGAGGAGCGCCTGCTTTTGCGCGACCGGCACATCGAGATTCGGCGCGAGAAAATCGGCGAGCTGTCCCGGGTCGTCGATGCTCCGCACGACCGCCGCGGCTTGCTCGGGCGCATCGGGCGTGAGGTCGAGCAAACGCGCCGCGCTATCGCGCAAATTATGGAACTCGGCCTGCCATTCGTTGTCGGGCGGCGGCAAGATTGATTCGGGCAGGTCGATCTCGGCGCGCAGATAGGGCTCGGTCGCGATGATTTTGCGAATCGCGAACCGGCGGATGCCCTGCACGATCATCAGGACGCGATCATCCGCCTGCCGGAGAAGTTTGAGGACCAGCGCGGCGGTGCCGACGTGATACAGATCCTGGGGCTCGGGATTCTCTTTCGTTTCGTCTCGCTGGGTGAGAAGCCCGATCACCTTGGTGCGCGACAACGTCTCATCGAGCAGCTTGATCGAGGCGGCCCGCGTTACGGTGAGCGGAAGGACGGTGCCGGGAAACACGACGAACTCGCGAACGGGAAGAATCGAGAGTTCCTCAGGAATGCGCGGCGTCGCCTCGTCCGGCGTGCCGGAGATCGCCGTGGACCGCGGACCGGGCGGATTGCTCTGCGATTGCAACACCTGGATTTGTTCGGCGCTCATTTTTTCAGGGGCAAATAAATCCAGAGGAGTCCGTTCTCGTGTTCGGCATGGGCGCCTTCGGCATCGACTTCCGCTGAAAGCTCGACCGTTCGCTCGAACGGCCCGTAATCAATCTCGAGCGCCAGCATCTGGACCGGACGCCCTTCGCCATCCGCCGGCTCCGGCGCTTCGCGCGTTCCGCGCAAGACAAGACGCTGCGGCTCGATCGTGAGATCGATCGACGATTTATCGACGCCGGCGAGATCGACACAGATCCGCACCGCGCTCTCGCACCGGAAGGCATTGATCGCCGGCTGCCATTTGTGCGCCGCCGCCCGCCACAACTGCACGCGCGCGACCTGATACGTCACGTCACCGAGCGTGCCGTGCAGCCAACGCAGTTTGATATTTCGCAGTGAATTCATTCTCTCTCGGAGAGAAGTAATCTACGGCGGCCCGGCACCTGAACAAGGAGCGGCGATTTTCAATCGCCGTTCTTATTGGGTCGGCGGTTTCAAACCGCCGCTCCCTGATTACTTCTTCGCTGCGCGGGGATCGTCGGCAGGATTTACGTATTTGACGACGAACGGGCCCTCCGAATGGAGCTGGATTACGCACTCGCTCTTGCACCAGGCGAAATGCTCCATTCCAGCCGGCATCACCGCGAAGCCGCCCGCCGTCATTTCGTGCGCAGTCGCTTCATCGAACTTCGGACCGGACCCGAGAGCCAGCGTTCCCGAAATCACCGTGACATGTTCCGCGGTCGGATGGGTATGCGGCGGGACTTTGAACCCGGTGGGGAATTTCAGGCGCACGGTAAACGGCCCGGCCTTGCCGGGATCGCCGCTGAGCACGGCGATCCTGGAGCCGGCGGGCAATGCCGGAGGTCCGTCGTTCCACTTCAAATCGGCGGCGGCGAACATGACGTGCTCGGATTTTGCCACAGGTTTTTCGTCGACGGCGAAAGCGAGTGAGCAGATGGCCGCGGCTGCGGCCAGGAACGCGAC
>JBEEHI010000020.1:0-19327 GCA_041167305.1 Verrucomicrobiota bacterium | reverse complement strand
AGCAAAACGAAACCGAGGAAGAATCGAAATCTGGGAGTCATGGGTTATCGGGATTTGATTTAGGTAAATCGAAAGAATCCTGTTAATCCTGTCAGCTCTCTCTTTGCATGGCTACAAAGTTTGTCCTCGTCGGTAGCGGCCTCGCCGGCGGCTTGCTCGCCGCGTGTTTGGGTCGGCGCGGGCACATCGTCGAGCTTTACGAGCGCCGGGCCGATCCGCGCGCGGGAAATTTCGTGGGTGGCCGCTCAATCAACCTCGCGCTCTCAACGCGCGGGATTCATGCGCTCGAGCGACTAGGCATTGCTGATGAAGTCCTACGCCACGCCATCCCCATGCCCGGCCGCATGATTCACGACAAGTCAGGGGAACTCCACTTTTCCCCCTACGATCGCGACCCGCGGAAGCATATTAATTCCATCGGCCGTGCCGCGCTCAACACGACCGTCATCGAAGCCGCGCTGCGTCATCCAAACGTCTCGGTCCACTTCAATCACCGCTGCACCGAAGTCGACCTCGATTCCGCCACCGCGCAATTCGAATCCCCTGAACGCGTCGCTGCTTCCGGCGACGCCATCATCGGCGTCGACGGCGCGTTCTCCGCCGTCCGGCAATCCATGCAACGCCAGCTCCCGCAGTTCCGATACGACGAGAGCTATCTCCCGCATGGCTACAAGGAGCTAACTATCCCGCCCGCGCCGGACGGTTCATGGCGCATGGAGAAAAACGCCCTCCACATCTGGCCGCGAAAAAGTTTCATGATGATCGCGCTCCCGAATCCCGATGGTTCTTTCACCTGCACGCTCTTCTGGGAATTCAAAGGCCCGCGCAGCTTCGAGACCACCACGACCGACGACGACGTCCGCCGGTTCTTCGACGAAGAATTTCCGGACGCCGTCCCGCTCATGCCGACGCTGGTCGAAGATTTCCGGGAGAACCCGACCGGATCGCTGGTCACGATCCGTTGCGCGCCCTGGTTCTACAAAGACAAGATCGCGCTGGTGGGCGACGCCGCGCACGCCGTCGTGCCCTTCTACGGTCAGGGGATGAACGCCGCCTTCGAAGATTGCGTTGTGCTCGACGAATGCCTCGCCGCTTTTCCAGATAACCGCGAGCGCGCTTTCAGCGAATACTTCCAGCGCCGGAAAGAGAACGCCGACGCGCTCGCCGATCTCGCCGTCGCGAATTTCATCGAGATGCGCGACAAGACCGCGTCGAAAACCTTTCGCGCGAAAAAGAAGCTCGACCATTTTCTCGAGGCTGCGCTGCCGGGCATTTACCTGCCGCTTTACACCATGGTCACGTTCACGCGGATGCCGTACGCGCAGGCAGCGCGACGCGCGCGAGTCCAGGACGGAATCATCTATAGCGTTCTCGCTTTTTTTGTCCTGGCGCTCCTTCTCCTGCTTGGCGTCGCTGTGATCTGAGACGCTACGCTCGAGCTAAACGCGTGCGGTAGAGCAGTTGCGCAGTTCCAATCGCCGCCACGCTTATGGCCGCGTAGAGCGCGATCGTCGTCGGACTGAAGCGGCCGTAAAACCCGGCGAAATCCAACATGGGATTTGCTCCCTTATCGTTCACGACCACATACCAAAAGGTCAGGAAGCCTACGATGAATGTCTTCGGGTTCGCGGTGGTGACACCGAGCGCGGTCGCAGTCGAGGCGACGAAGACGATACCGCCGATGAGAGCGGCGAGGGCGAGCGGCCCATGCGCGATTGTCCGGAGGAGCGGAACCATGCACAGCAGAAAACTGAGCAGGCACGAAGACCCGAGTTTCCACCAAACATAGTTTTCACGTAGCCGTGAGATCGATCGCACGCTGGCCGTCGTTCCGGCCCGCGCATCGCGCGTGGAGACGTCAGAGACGATGAGGGCGAGGACCGCAAAGACGATCGGCAGAACCCCGGCGAGCGGCGCGATCAAGCTCGCGATAGTGAGTCCAACAAAGGCGACGAACACAAAAGGATAGAGGGTCAAGGTGAGCGCGGCATCGGTCCAGATCGCGCCAACGAACGAGCCGCTGCGGCCGGAAAGTGTGAGCAGCAAGAACGCGCGCCGGCTCAGTGGCTTGAAAAGGTTTTGGATTTTGCCAATCCAATTGCGGCGGCCTTTCCCGGAGACCCGACCGGTTCGCACTGGATCGAAGCGATGGAAAAAGAGCGCAGCGACCGGCAGCAATAATAACGGAGTCAGGAGCGAGATTCCCCGCGGCAGAATCCATTCCGGCGTCAGGGTCAATCCGTTAAACACAATCGTTGGCTTCGTAGGGTCGAAGTCCGATGCCCCAATCGAGACCGAGTGCGTGTGCAACGTGTGCTGCAGCTGGCCGATCATGAATCCGAACCCGGTAAAATCGAAGCAGCGCGCCCAATTGATTCCGCCGTGCGTGGTCTCGTTAGCAACCACGAGGCCGATCACCGTGCTCCAAAGAAAGAAATAGATGACGTCCCCGAACTTTCCCGCGAGCCAAGGGATCGATTCGAACAGGACCGCCACGGCGGAGACGAAGACAATCGCCGGCGGGACAAGCAACAGATATTGCTCGATGAAGATGAAAGGCTCGAGGCGCGCTTCGCCGCGGACGGCGAGCATGGCCATCGAGCTCAGCATGAAGCCGCATACGAAGGTCGCGAGGAACGCCAGGTTGCCCAGGAATTTGCCGAACAGATATTCGCCCGCGCGCATCGGAGTAGAAGCAGCGATGACTCCGCAGCGCGTGACCACGTCGCGCCGGATCGCGTTCGAGATCACGTAATAACCGAAGAGGCCGACGAAGATCATCCCGAGCGACGCCGTGCCCATGCCGATCGCACCGGAATTGTAGATGGCGCGCTGGCCATTGATCTGGATCAGCGTTCGACCTGTCGACGGCGCCGGAATCCAGACGTAGGCGAACGCGCTTAGCAACAGAAACACAATCACTGTCGAGACGCGCCGGAAGCGGATCCGGAAATCCGCGCTGACGATGGCGCCGATGCGCGAAAGGGAAGCTGTCATGCCGGCGGTGGCGGTGGACCTGCGTCGGCGAAGTTCATCAAATAAAGAAACGCGTCTTCCAGCTCCGGCTCGGCGGCGGTGGCCGCGATTTCCGGCGATGGCCCGACAAATCGGGTGTGCACTCCGTCCGGTTTGCGGACGGCACTGGAAATTTTGAGCGTTGTCCGCAGTTGATCGAATTGCTCGGACGAGACCACGCTTTGCCAGACGTGACCTTCGCATGTCCTCAACAGCGTCTCCGGCGGCGCCATGGTGAGGAGCGCGCCGTTTTTCATGACCGCGATCTCCGTCGCGATCGATTCCACATCCGAGACGATGTGGGTGGAGAGAATCACCAGTTTCCCGAAGCCGATTTCCGACAGGACGTTTCGGAAGCGCACCCGTTCCTCCGGGTCGAGACCTGCTGTTGGTTCGTCCACGATCACCAGCTCGGGATCGTTGATCAGCGCCTGGGCGATGCCGAGTCGCTGTTTCATGCCGCCGGAGAACCCGCCCACCGTCCGGTTCGCCACGCCGTGCAGGTTCACGCTCTCGAGCATTTCCATCACGCGCTGCTTCGAGCGCACGCCTTTCAGCGCGGCGAAGTAGGTCAGGAACTCCGTCGCCGTGAGGTTATCGTACGCGCCGAAATCCTGCGGCAGATAGCCCAGCTTGCGGCGCAGCGCGTTCGGCCGCTTCACCACATCTTCGCCGTGAAACAAAATCCGGCCGCTGGTGGGCCGCGTGATTGTCGCGATCATCTGCATCAACGTCGTCTTGCCCGCGCCGTTCGGTCCCAGCAATCCGATCACGCCCGACTTCACCTCCAGCGAAAGATCGCGCACCCCGTAATTCCCAGCCCGAAACCGCTTCGAGACTTTCTCAATCGTCAGCACGCCAGATTATGCCAGCGCCGCGGCTGTTCGGTCACGAGCATACTTGCAGATTGAGTAGACCGCGGATTACGCGGATGACGCGGATCGGGGAAAGGAATTCGGAGATCCTATCCGTGTTATCCGCGACATCCGCGGTTAAATTCGACTTCTTTACGAGTGGGATGTTGCTTGCCTAGACTGCGATGAATGAGCAACGACCTCGCGCAACTCGCCGCCGACCGCTACGAAATCGCCGATGCTCTCCACCGCTACGCCTTCGGCCTCGACCACGGCGACGCCGACTCGCTCGCGTCGGCGCTGACCGAAGATTGTGTTTTCGATTTCACACCCGCCGGCAAAAGGCTGAAGCTCGATTTCGGGAAGGTCACAGGCCGCCAGGCGATCCTCGATCGCGTGCTGCCGCTCATCGGCCCGCTCGATACCAGCCACACCGCGAGTAATCTCCAGATCGAGATCAGCGACGATTCTGCCACGCTCTCCGCCTACGTGATGTCGCAACATTTCATCCCGCGCGAAGGTTCCCGCCGCGGCTCCGAGAACGCGCTCTTGATGAACCGCTACGATTGCGACCTGGTCCGCGACGACGAGAAATGGCGTTTCAAACGCATCACCATCGATAACGCCTGGTGCCAGGGCGACCCCGAAATCCTAAACGCCCTCGCCACCCACCGCGCCCTGACCTCAAAACCCAAACCGCCGAAGTAATTGCTTCTCGAGCTGAAGCGCCACAACGATAACTTTGATGCCGACCCCCGTTCTCATGCTTCTCGACCAAGTACCCAAGACCGAGTTAGGCGAGACTTTTACGTCTAATTCTCGTTAGGCCTTCAACACACGATGTCAGCAGCGAAGTTAACCATCCCACCTAGGGACTCGTGGGTTCAATTAGCGCCCGGCGCGAGCGTGCACATGGATGCCCGCCTAGCGGAAGAATGGAACAAGCGTAAGCGCGACTGCCGCGAAATTCGCGGCAACATTCTCGCTACTTGTTTTGAGATCGAGTACCTGCTTGATCAAATCATCGTCGAGGTGCTCATTCCCACGGCGGCAAGCAACACTGAAGGACAAAATCTGCTCGACGAGCTTTTCCTCAAAGGGCCGGTGACCAGTTTCCGAACAAAAATCGACGTGCTGCGCAAGCTGCGATCTCGTGTTCCTCGACTTCAGTCACTCCTTCCGGAGGACACTATTACGCACCTCACGAGTATCCGCGAGCTTCGCAACGATTTTGCTCATTATCCTGTCGCCTTTGAGCCCGCCGGTAACCCACCTCAGCAAACCTTATTGCCGCTCCTTATTTCTCGTCGTGGCCGCTTCGTTCTCGACGATACGTTCCTGGAAGAACACGGAAAGATTTTCGGCAGTACGCACTCGACTCTCGAAGCAGCTGTCAAATCACTCAAAGGTGTCGAGCCCGAAGCGAGCGCCACTGCCTAACCAATGCGATGGAGCCAACCGCGAACCGTCCGTATGCCTAGCTTTCTCTGTTCATGAACGCTATTTATAGCTCGCGCGGTGGCTCATCTTGTTTTCGTTAGACCCATGCGAGCCCTCATTGTTTTCCTCGCGCTGACCATAGTGTGCCAAGGCGCCGAGCCGCTGCCGTTTTACGGCAAACCACGCGCGATGTTTCGCGAGTTTTGGACTGGCGCTCAAGAGTCATCGGTTAATACGCCTCCATTTGCCAAGCGCTGCCGCGCGTTTGCCGCTCGGCACACGCCAGAGACGGCTATTCCCGAGATGCTTCGGGATTTTGCCGAGTATCCTGGGGAGACGAAAGGCTTCGTTTATTCGTACATCATGTCGAGTTGGCCGCGTAGAAAGGTGATGCGCATTCTAACGCCGTACATGAATTCACGCGATCGGAACATGCGCTACATTGCCTCCAACTTCTATGCCGACTTCGAATCTCCCGAATAGGTCAAACCAGACGATCCGTGCGATTCGGTTCGCGTTTGTGTTCATGGGGTTGCTGGTGTTCACGCCTCTGAGCCAGGCGGCCGAGGTGAAACTCGGCATCTCCGTCCGCCTGGAAGGCGAAGGGTTCTTTCTTAACCCGGTGGTAAAAAAACTCTTTGTGGAGGAGGTGACGAAGGGTTCGTTGGCGGAAGCTGCCGGCGCGAGGGCCGGGGACGAGATCATAAAGATTGAAGGCCAAATCGTTGCCGGCAAGCGCGCCCTGGCGCTTCAGGGGTACCTGAAATTAGGTCCAGGCGAGACGCGCACGCTGCGCCTCAAACATGCGGATGGAACCGAGGTTGAGGCGCGGATAACAAAGCCAAAAACGTAAACCGCCCGGACTCCCGCGAAAAACGAGCGCTGATGAAAACCATTGTTTGTTCGATCGGGCACCTGATAGCCGCGGCTGCGGTTTACTGGCATCTCATCAAAGGCGGGTGGCTGACGAACCACTACCAGCTCAACGATCCGAACATCGTCAATCTCGCGCTGGCGATCTTCGAGCCAATCGCCGTCGTCAGCGTGATCGCGTTCTGGATTTGGCGAACAGCTTCGCTGCGCCGGCTGATGTTGATCCTGGGCGTGATTCAGATCCTGATCGTCGCCGGGTTTCTTCTTTTTTTTCTGCTCTTCGCGCTCACCTGGCATCCGAAAATGATGTGATCTTCCAAGGAGCGGCGGTTTGTAATCGCCGATATTTAAGACGGCGGTTTGTAAACCGCCGCTCCTTGAATCTTGGCAACCGGTCGCGGACTGCTAGGTTGCGTCGCTTTGAACAAAATGGAATCGCTCAGCCATCTTTTCGATAACAACCGCGCGTGGTCCGAGGGAATCCGCGAGGTGAAGCCGGAGTTTTTCCTGGAACTGTCCCGGCAACAATCGCCCAAATATCTCTGGATCGGTTGTTCCGACAGCCGGGTGCCGGCGAACCAGATCGTGGGACTCGCGCCGGGCGAACTATTCGTCCATCGCAACATCGCCAATCTCGTCGTGCACACGGACCTGAATTGTTTGTCGGTGATGCAGTTCGCCGTGGACATCCTCAAGGTGCGCCACATCATCGTGTGCGGACATTACGGGTGCAGCGGCGTCGGGGCGGCGCTCCGGCGCGAGCGGCTCGGCCTGAGCGATAACTGGCTGCGCCACGTCCAGGATGTCAGTCAGAAGCACGAGAAGGTGCTGACGAATTTTCCGGCGGACGAAGCGGTGGACCGGCTCTGTGAGCTGAATGTTTTGGAACAGGTGGGCAACGTTTGCTGCACGACGATTGCCCAGGACGCGTGGGAACGCGGGCAGGAGTTGTCCGTGCACGGCTGGATTTATGGGCTTCATGGCGGCTTGCTGAAGGATCTGAATGTGACGGCGAGCAGTGCGGAAGAGGTGGGAGTTGTGGGGGAAAGAGCCGTCGAGGCGCTGCGGAAGTGAAGCGAGGCTGGCGGGGGGTCAAAATCCCAAGGTCCAAATCCCAAATCCCAAGGAAATCCCAAGCGGGGCAAAAGCAGAAAATCTCAAAAAGCGTCTCGGGGTTTTGTCTCGTTTCCTAATTTGGTGATTGGATTTTCCTTGGGATTTGGAGCTTGGGATTTGGAATTTCTCGCTCACGCGAATCGATTAGCGGTCCGCCACCAGAGCCGTGTCGAGGGGTGGAGTGTCCGAAGCGTCGAGGAAAGGTGCGAAGATCTCGAGCGAACGCGTCGGGACGGTGGCGGCGACCCGGGTGAATCCTTCCTCGTAATGCAGTTCGTGGACCGTGCCTTCGCGGTGAAGGCGCGCGAGCAGATCGGCGCGCTCGGAAGGGAGCCGGAGCGTAATCGTCATTGTGCCCCGCGCCACGAATTCCGAGATGCGCTCGATTAATTCGTCCATGCCTTCGCCGGTTTTCGCGGAGACGGAAACGGCGTCGGGGAAATGCCGGCGCAAAGCAAAGAGGGCGGAAGGATCGCTGACCTTGTCGACCTTATTGAAGACGATGAGCATTTGCTTCATGTCCGCGCCGAGGTCAGTCAGGACCTTCATGGTGGTGTTGTAAAACTCCATGATCTCCGGCTGGGAAACGTCGAGGACGTGGATGATAAAATCGGAGAGGATGGCTTCCTCGAGCGTTGCCTTGAAGGCCTCGACGAGCTGGTGAGGGAGTTTGCGCACGAAACCCACGGTGTCCGTGAGCAGAAGCGGCTGTTTGTTAGGCAGAGCGATCTTGCGTGTGGTGGTATCGAGGGTGGCGAAGAGCTTGTTCTCGATCAAGACCTCGGCGCCGGTGAGGCGCCGGAGGAGGGATGATTTGCCGACATTGGTGTAACCGACGATGGCCGCGTTCGGGACTGGGGCGCGTTTCCGATCTTTTCGCTGCGTCGCGCGTGAGCTCCGAACGGCCACCAGCTCCCGTTTCAAACGATCGATCTGAAGTCGGATCTTGCGTTTGTCCTGCTCGAGCTGGCTCTCGCCTTCGCCTTTCGCGCCGATTCCGCCGCCCTGCTGGCCAAGGTGACTCCACGCTCGCGTCAACCGTGGGAGCGAATACGACATCCGGGCCAGGTCGACCTGGATGCGCGCTTCCCGGGTCTGGGCCCGCGCTCCGAAGATATCGAGAATGATTTCCTGGCGATCCGCCACGGTCATCCCCGCCAGCTCTTCCCAGTTGCGTTGTTGCGATGGGCTCAATTCGTTATCGAAAACCAGGACGTCGCACTCGAGCTCCTTGGCGAGGTCGACGATTTCCTGGGCTTTGCCGGAGCCGATCAAATATCGCGGGTGTTGTTCGCGATGGAACACCAGTTTCCGGTCGATGACCGGGATGCCCAGGGTGTCGACGAGTTCCTCGAGTTCGTCGAGCAAACTCTGGGCATCGGCCTTCTTCCCGGTATCAGTGAAAGCGCCGATGAGAAGCGCGCGCGCTACCATCTTCTCTTTAGCCTTTATCTCGAACATGCCTCTCTATTCTAGCAGACGGAGAGAACGAGGACAGGGGATCGGTCACAGGCAGGGCGACTTACAAGAATTTCTAAAATTCGATGGCGCTCGGAAGAGCGGTTGCGATATGATCGCGGCCGTGATCCAGCCGGACCAATTTCAAGCTCAAACCGGCACGGAGAGCCGCGACTCGTCGGCTCGGATCCTCAGCCCGGAGCTGAAGAAGCAGTTCGATACCCTGCGCAATTTGCTCCAGCGCGCGTTGTGGCTGGCGGAACGTTGCGCCGATATTGAATCGACCCAAATCCTGCGGGCGCGCCTGACGAATCTCCAGGCGGCCGCGCTCCTGGTCGTCGTCGGCGAAGTGAAAGCCGGCAAGAGCAGTTTCATCAATGCGCTCCTGCGCGAGGACGTCTGCGAAGTAGCGCCGGGACCGTGCACGGTGCGCATCCAAGAGCTGCTTTATGGCGCCGAACGCCGCGTCGAGACGCTGGGCGAAGCCTGGCAGCGCGTCTCGTTGCCGAAGGAAGTGCTGCGCGAAATCACCATCGTCGATACACCGGGCACGAACTCCATCGTGAAAGATCACCAGACGATCACGGAGAATTACATCCCGCAGAGCGACCTCGTCGTCTTCGTTTTCGCGGCGGTGAACCCGCACACGAAATCCGCCTGGGAGCTCCTTACCCTGATTAAGAGAGAGTGGCATCGGAAGGTCGTTTTCGTTCTCCAACAATCCGACCGCGCCAGCCAGATGGAGCTCTCGACAAATCTCGAGCACGTCCGGCAGTACGCGCATGAACGACAGGTCGAAAACCCGTCGATCTTTATCCTTTCCGCGAAGCGCGAGATGGAAGGAATCCCGGAGAACGCGTTCCTGGAGTTCCGCAATTTTCTCGCGAACACGATCGCGTGCGGCGAAGCGTGGCGGATGAAAGTGGAAGGCTCCTACCAGACGATCCGATCCGTGATGACCCGGCTGCTCGCGCATTTGCGCACGGAGAAAACGGCGATCGATGACGAGCGCGCATTTTATCAAAGCCTTCTTTGCCAGGTCGATGTGCGGGAGGAAAAGGCGAGGGGATTAAAGCTTCTCATTGTGGATAAGCTCGCCGCCACCTACGACACCCTGGCGCGGCGCTCCGAAGATGACTTCGCCAGGGGATTGCGAGTGGGAAAACTCTTCCGGCGCGCCATTCCTTTTTTGCGCGACAAGGACACCGAGGCCTGGCTGGGGGATTTGAAGACGAGATTCGAGAAGTCGGCGCGCCGGGAAATCAAATCGGAGGCCGCGCAAGTGTCGATGGATCTGTTCAACGAGATGCGCACGATGATGGAGGAGCTGTCCCAAAGCATCGGGCGCCGGCACGAGCGGATCCGGGCGGATGTGACGTTTCCGAAAGCGGCGGATCAAGTGGGAACGCTGCAACGGTTGCAGGCGAAGCTCGATGGCGTGCGCATCGACGAAAACATTCTGCGCGGCAAAGTCGCCGAGACGACGGATGTGCGGAAACTCACGGTCGCGGGGAGCCTGCTGGCGGCGCTTGGCCTCGTCATCGCGGCGCTCTCGCCGATTCTCTGGCTCGATATTACCGGCGGCATTTTCCTCGGCACGGGCATCTTCCTTGTGGCGGTTGGATTATTCTGGCGGCGGACGAGCGTGATGAAAGACTTCCAGCAACGGCTCGGCGATTCACAGCAGCAATTCCGCGGGCGACTCGAGTCGGAGTTTGGAGAAATCTTCGATCGCTTGTTCTACGAAGTGCGCCAGGCGCTGACCGAATCGCTCTTCCGTCTCGATCTCCAGGCATCCTTCAACGCGCCGCTCCTCGAAGAAACTTTCCAGATCGGCGAAGCGGCATCCGATATGGTGATCGTCTCGCAACGTTTGCGTGTGACGCAATCTCCCGAGCAGCCCTCGGTCGCCGCGTAGTCGGGTTTGTAGGGCGTCTGTGTCAGACGCCTTGATTCCTCGATGGCGTTTCACAGAAACGCCCTACAATAATTGACGCGAAAGAATCTGAATCCAGCAAGGCCGCTCGCTGCATCTCATTGCCAAGATGATGCACGATCTACGGTTCGCGATTCGGCAGCTCTGGAAGGCGCCGGGGTTCACGATCGCGGCCGTGCTGGTGCTCACCCTCGGGATCGGCGCGAACACCGCCGTCTTCAGTCTCGTTCACACCATGTTGCTCGCACCGCCCGGTTACGCGCGGCCTAACGAGCTGGTCCAGATCTTTTCGCAGGACACGAAAAATCCGAAGTCGTTCCGGGAATTTTCTTATCCGACGCTGAACGACATCCGGCAGCAGAACTCGGTTTTCTCTGGCGTCGCGGGTTTCAATGTCGGCATGGTCGGGCTGGGGGAGAAGAACAACACCCGGCGTACCTTCGTGTCCCTCGTCACCGCGAATTACTTCGAAGTGCTCGGCGTGGCGCCGGTGATCGGACGCGTGTTCACGCTCGAGGAAGAACAGCCGGGCCGGGCGGCTTCCGTCGTCCTGGTGAGCTACGGATATTGGACGCGACACAATCACGACGCTTCGGTGCTCGGCTCGCAGGTCCTGATCAACGGCCGCTCTTACACGATCATCGGCGTGCTGCCGAAAACATTCACCGGGACGCTGGCGGTGTTGTCGCCGGAAGTCTGGCTCCCGCTCAGCGCGCTTGAATTCGTCACGCCGAATTACGCGAATGATCCAACCCAAACTCTAAGCAGCCGCGCCGGCGAACAACTGCTTCCCATCGCGCGGCTCAAACCCGGCGTGACCGCACCGGCGGCCAAGGCCGCGTTGAAGACGCTCGCGGCGAACCTCGAGCGCGCCTATCCGGTGGAACAGAAAGACCAGACGTTTGTCACCGCGCCGCTCTCGCGTTTCTCGATTAGCGACGACCCGCCGGACGACAGTTCGTTCGGCGCGATCGCACCGATGCTGCTCGGCATGGCCGCGGTGGTCTTGCTCGTGGCCTGCCTGAACCTCGCGAATATGTTGCTCGCGCGCGGCACGGCGCGCCGGAAAGAGATTGCGATTCGTCTCGCGCTCGGCGGGAGCCGCTGGCGAGTCGTTAGGCAATTGCTCGCCGAAGGGTTGCTGCTCGCGCTGCTCGGCGGCGCCGCGGGATTGTTAGTCGGGTTGTGGGCGTCGAAGATTCTCGCGCTCTCGATGCGCAACCTCCTGCCGCTCGATCTGGTCTGGAACGCGGGACCGAACGTGCCGACGCTCGTGATCACATTTCTGTTTTGCGTGGTGGGAACCGTCGCGTTCGCCCTCGGGCCGGCGTTGAAGTTGTCGCGCAACAGCGTCATCGGCGACTTGAAGGAACACGCCGGCGATGATGTGGTGCGACGACGCTGGCGTTTCGTTCCGCGCAATCCGCTCGTGGTGGTGCAGATCGCGTTCTCGCTTGCATTGCTCACCGCGGCGGCGTTGTTCATCCGCGGTGCGAACAAGGCGGCCTGGCTCGAGACCGGGTTGCACGTCGAGAACGATCTTCTTCTCGAAGTGGATGCGAGCCTGGGCGGGTTCGATTCGCAACGCGCGGAACAGCTTTATCGCACGCTCAACGACCGGCTCGCCGCGCTTCCCGGCGTGCGGCACGTCAGCATCTCGGCCACGGCGCCCTTCGGCATGATATCATTGTCACGCGCCATCCAGCGCGCTGGTTTGCACGTGGGCAAGGACGACAAGCCGGGCACGGCCGCGGACGGGCTCGCCTTCAGCTCGCGCTACAACAGCATCGGCGCCGATTACTTTGCCACCACCGGAATACCGATCCTGCGCGGCCGCAACTTTACCGTCTCGGAAGCGACGCAACCGAACAGCCCGGCGGTTGCCATCATCGACGAAGCGCTCGCCAAAAAACTTTGGCCCGATGGCGACGCGCTCGGCCAGCGGATTCAGTTCGCCTCCGACGCCGCCCCTCGGGCGAAGCGCGATGACGGCGGCGGCGGGATGGGAATCCAGCAGGGCGGCAAGTCCAACATCAAACAGGAAGAACCGATCGAGGTCGTCGGGATCGCGGCGATCACGCGGGCCGCAGTTTTTGAAAAGAATCCGCGCGGCACCATCTATGTTCCGTTCGCCCGCGGCTTCCAGAACAACGCGTTTTTCTTCATCCAGTTCTCGTCCTTGAACAAGACAACGGTCGCCGACCTCGCGGCCGCGGTCCGTCGAGCCGTGCGCGAAACCGATCCTACCTTGCCGGTCCTGTCGCTGAAAACATTTCCGCAACACCTCGACGCGAACATGGAGATCTGGATCATTCGCAGCGGCGCGACACTCTTCTCGGTCTTCGGCGGGCTGGCCCTGGCGCTGGCGATTGTCGGCGTCTACGGAGTGAAAGCGTACTCCGTCGCGCGCCGGACCCGTGAGATTGGAATCCGGATGGCGCTCGGCGCGCGGCCACAAGGAGTGCAATGGATGATTGTCCGGGAAGGGATCGTCATGCTCGCCGGCGGCGTGGTAATCGGCCTGCTCCTGGCGGCGGCGACGGGGCGATTGCTTTCCGGCATGCTCTATCAGGTCGGCGCCCTCGATCCGATCGCGTTTTCCACCGCGCCGCTTTTGCTCGGCGCGGCCACCCTGCTGGCGACGTGGCTGCCGGCCCGGCGCGCGACGCGGATCAGTCCGATGGCGGCATTGCGGACGGAATAGTTGTAGCCGGAATCGTTGATCCCGGCAGTGAATGGGGAATGTGACAGCGGCCGGGATCACCGATCCCGACTACAGGAAAAAATATTAGACAGAATCAGTTGTGAGCACCGTTTAAATCATATATGTCTATGGCACATATGGCTTCACCAATTCTCGATCGTGAGCTGAAGAAGGGGAGCGCGGAGCTGCTGATTCTTTCGCTCGTGGAGGACCAGCCGCGCCACGGCTATGACATCGGGCAGCTCATCGAGCTGCGGTCCCGTGGGACGTTGCGATTCAATGTGGCGTCGCTTTATCCGCTGCTCTACCGGCTGGAGAAGCGCGGGTGGATCCGGGGACGCTGGGTGGAAAAAGCGGGGCAACGCCGCCGGCGTTATTATCGGCTCACTCCGGCCGGGGAGAAGATCCTTGCCGCCCAACGCGAAGGCTGGCGCGAGTTCGTGGAAGCGATCAGCCGGATCACCGGGATTCAACATGCCTGAGTTCAAGGAAGAAATCAGAAAGCGATTGGAAGGACTCGGTCTGTCGCCGGTGCGCGAAGCCGAGATCGTCGAGGAGCTGTCGCAGCATCTCGATGATCAATACGAACAGGCAATGAGCCGCGGAGCCGGCGAAGCGGAAGCGCGCCAAGCGGTGCTGACCGAATTAGACGAAAACGATGTGCTGGCTCCGGGACTTAAGCGTGTCGAGCGCCGGGTGAGCCACGAGCCGCTGGTCATTGGGAAAGAAGGTAAGACAAATATGATTGCAGATCTCTGGCAGGATTTACGGTACGCGGCCCGCATGCTCGCGCGGACGCCAGCGTTCACAACGATCGCGGTCCTAGCGCTGGCACTTGGTATCGGCGCGAACACCGCGATCTTCAGCGTCGTCAATAAGGTGCTGCTTCAGCCCCTGCCGTTCAAGAACCCCAACGAGCTGGTCATTATTTGGGAGAACGCAACCCATCTCGGATTCCCGAAGAACACGCCGTCGCCGGCCAACTTCATCGATTGGCGCGATCAGAGCACCCTCTTTACCGGAATGGCGGCGATGGGGCCGAAGGATTTCAATTTGACCGGCGTCGGCGAGCCGGAACGGCTGGATGGACGCAGGGTTTCGGCGAACCTGTTTGACTTGTTAGGCGTGCAGCCGCGGCTGGGCCGGAGATTTTTGCCCGAGGAAGATAAACCCGGGACGCGGGTCGTGATTCTCAGCTACGGCTTGTGGCAGCGGCGGTTCGGTGCCGATCCGAAGATTGTGGGGCAGCCGGTGAACCTCAACGGTGAAAGCTATTCTGTTGTCGGCGTCATGCCTCCGGGCATCGAGCTGCCGGGGTTCGATAACTGGAAGGACCAGCTCTGGGTTCCGATCGCCTTTTCGAGCGAGGAAGCGCAATCGCGCGGTAACCATTATCTTGAGATAATCGCGCGAATGAAGCCGGGCGTTACGTTGAAACAGGCGCGCGTGGAGATGGAAACGATCGCGGCGCGGCTGGCCCAGCAGTATCCGGAGGAAAATAAGCGCATCAGTTGCGTCGTGAATCCGCTCCACGAAGAAGTTGTGGGCGACATCAAGCCCGCGCTGCTCGTGCTGCTCGGGGCGGTCGGATTCGTCTTGCTCATCGCGTGCGCGAACGTGGCGAATCTTCTTTTGGCACGCGCGGCGGTCCGGCAAAAGGAAATCGCGTTGCGGCTGGCGCTCGGAGCGAGCCGGTCACGCCTGACGAGACAATTTCTGACCGAGAGTGTTTTGCTGGCGGTCCTCGGCGGAGCGGTCGGTTTGATGTTCGCCTTCGCGGGGCTGAGAATTCTGACGGCATTTATCCCGGCCACGATCTCGCAGCCCGAATCGATCGGCATCGATGGAAAGGTGCTCCTGTTTACCGCCCTGGTGGCGGTGGTCACGGGCCTGATCTTCGGGCTCGCGCCAGCCGCGCAGGCGTCGAACTTCAGCCTCAACGAAACATTGAAGGAGGGCGGTCGTGATGCCGCTGGCGGTAGCAAGGGAGTGCGACTCCGTGGGTTTCTGGTGATCGCCGAAGTGGCAGTTTCGTTCGTTCTCCTGATCGGAGCAGGTTTGTTGATCAACAGCTTCCTTCACCTGCGGAATCTCGATCCGGGCTTCCGCGCCGATCATTTGCTCACCGCCAAGATTGATCTCCCCGAATTGAAATACCCGGACAGAGAACACCGCATTCCGTTCTTCGACGATGTGATCCGTCGGGTCACCGCCCTGCCGGGAGTTCAGTCGGCGGCGATTGCCGGGAACCTGCCTCTTACTTACAACGGCGATTCGATGTACATCGGCGTGGAAGGCATTCCGGATCCGCCGCCCGACCAGCAGCGTGACGTAATTTATCGCGCGATCGGACCGGGCTACTTCAGCACGATGGGCATTCAACTTCTGAAGGGCCGCGATTTCACCGAAAAAGATACGACGGATACCGGCTATGCCGTCGTCGTCAGTGAAAAGCTGGCCAAACATTTCTGGCCCGGCCAGGACCCGATCGGCAAACGGCTGAAGCCGGGCTCGACCACGTCGGATTCGCCCTGGCGTGAAGTAATCGGGGTAGTGAAAGACGTGCGGCAGAACGATTTCGTGGCCGATCCGAAGCTCCAAATGTACATGAGCTATCGGCAACTGAAGTTCCTTGCGCCGAACGCGCTCGTGGTGCGGACAAGCGTGGACCCAATGAGCCTCGCCATGCCCTTGCGGAATGCCGTTTGGGGGGTGGACAAGGACCAGCCGGTCTCGAACCTGCGGAGCATGGATGAAATCGTCTCGGCGGCGATGGCGCGGCAACGTTTCAGTACGATGCTGCTCGGAATTTTCGCCGCCCTCGCGCTGGTGCTGGCAGCTGTGGGAATCTACGGCGTCATGAGTTACTCCGTGGCACAACGCACCCGCGAGATCGGCATCCGCTTGGCACTGGGCGCGCAGCGCGGCGACGTGCTCCGCATGACGATGGGACAGGGTTTGAAGCTCGTCTCGATGGGTGTAGGGATCGGATTGATAGCCGCATTCATCCTTACTCGAGTGATGGCCAGCTTGCTCTTCGGGGTAAATGCTACCGACCCGACCACATTCGTCGTTATTCCGCTGGTTCTGATGAGCGTCGCGTTGCTGGCGAGTTATATTCCCGCGCTTCGAGCGACGAAGGTCGATCCGATGGTGGCGTTGCACTATCAGTGATTACAACGGCCGCAAAGACCGCTTGTATTAATGCCAAAGCGGACGATACTGGCGGCCTATTGGATACACTCTGTATCGTTCGTTGCTTGGTAGATCGTCAGGTGAGGTTTTCCTCAGTGGTGATTTGAAACCCGATTCCCGGGAACAGCTCTGAAGCTGGCAGTATCGCTCCAAAACAAGTCACTATGAAATTATACGTTGGCAATCTCTCTTTTGAGACCACGGAAAACGATCTTCAGGATCTTTTTGAACAACACGGCCAGGTCAGCGAAGTCGCGCTGATGATGGACCGCATGACCGGCAAGTCGCGCGGTTTTGCGTTCGTCACCATGAACGACAAAGCGCAGGCTGACGCAGCCCTTGCGGCCCTCAACGGCAAGCAAGTTGGTGGTCGCGCCCTGACCGTGAACGAAGCCCGTCCGCGCGAAGAGCGTGGCGCCCGCCCTCCGGGCGGCGGCGGCGGCAACCGCAAGTTTGCCCAAGGACGCTGGTAGTAATCTCGATCGCGTCGAGCCGGCCCGGGAAATCCGGGCCGGTTCCCGCGGTCACTTATAATGGATAACGCGAAAGCGATCGAAGTAGAAGGAACGATCACCTCGGTTCTGCCGGGGACGATGTTTCGGGTGGAGTTGAATCGCGCCGGTGGCGCCGGCATCAACGCTCGCCTCGTCCTCGCCCATATCTCGGGGAAAATGCGCAAGCGTTTTATCCGCCTGACGATTGGCGACCGCGTTAAAATGCAAATGTCCCCCTATGACATGGAAAAAGCCCGAATCGTTTACCGACTCTAATGAGCCAATTTGATCTTACTCGTGCTGTAAAACCAGCTACCGGACCCGTTATCAAGCGCATCCTTGTGCGCTGTCCTTCCACCGGCAAACTCGCGGTCACCGGCAAGACCGTGGAAGAATCCGCCTGGGAGACTACCAAGCTGAATCGCCCACGCCTTACGTGTCCGCATTGCCATGAGGTCCATAACTGGACAAAAAAAGACGTTGTTTTGGCGCGTTAGAAACGTTTCTTAAATTTAGGGACGCCTCAACACAGGCGTCGGAGGTTTCGTAATAATTTGGTTTAGGCAAACACAGGTGAGCCATGAAAATTTTCTCTCTTCCAACTGAGCGCATCAATTGGGTCAGCAGTTCGTTCCTGATCGGAACGGCGCTGCTTACCGTGACCGCGCTGCCAGTCTATCTTTGGTTCTTCGGCTTCGACTGGTTCCACTTCGGGATGTTCTTCGTCATGTTCATCCTTACCGGATTCAGCATCACGGCTGGCTATCACCGCTTTTTCGCCCACAAAACCTTTGAAGCGAGATGGCCGCTTCGCCTGATGGTGCTCATCTTCGGCGCGGCCGCTTTCGAAAACTCGGTTCTTGAGTGGACGAGCGACCATCGCCGCCACCACAAACACGTCGACCACGACGACGACCCTTACAATATTCAAAAAGGTTTTTTCCACGCCCACATGGGTTGGATTCTTTTCAAGCTCAATGCCGAGCCGCCTTTGGACAACGTCCCTGATCTTCACCAAGACCCGCTCGTGCGCTGGCAACATCGCTACGTTCATATCCTCGCCGTGCTTGTCGGGTTTGTGTTGCCGACGGTCGCTGGATTTCTTTATGACGGCTGGGTCGGCGCCCTTGGCGGTTTGCTGATCGGCGGCGTCGCCCGCGTCGTAGCGACACAGCACACCACTTTTTTTATCAACAGCGCCTGCCATTGCATGGGCCGCCAGCCCTACTCGCAACGTTGCAGCGCGCGCGACTCGTTCTTTCTCGCCCTCTTCACCCTCGGCGAGGGCTATCACAACTATCACCACGAATTTCAGTACGATTACCGCAACGGCGTGAAACCCTGGCAATGGGACCCGACCAAGTGGTTGATCTGGGTGCTTTCCAAGCTGGGCGTCACCTCTCATCTTCGCCGCGTCCCCGCGGAGAAAATCGTCGCTGCGCAGCAGGCCGTCAGGATGGGTTCAGCCCAAGGTGCTTCCTCGCTGGAACAGCCGTTGGACGTGGTCCATCCGGCCACGAACTAGGCCAGCCGGAAGCAGCTCGCAGTGCCGACGACGCTCGTCGGTGAAAGAGGGTTGAGAGTTCCGCTTGCGGAGTTACAATCGGCGGCCTCTCGCCATGGAAGTAACTGCCCGCCCAGCTTTTCGCAAAACGACCGAGACGTTCGCAGCCGGTGCCCGGACTTTACCGCAGCGATATTTTGTTTCGCCGGAAGTGCTGGCCGAAGAAAAGGAGACGATTTTTTCGAAGCAATGGCTTTTAGTGGGACACCAGAGTCAGATCCCGGCGGCCGGTGATTATTTCGTCCAGGAGACAGAGGGCGAGAGTGTCATTATTGTCCGCGATCGATCCGAAGTGGTCCGCGGTTTCTATAATGTTTGTCGCCATCGCGGAACGCGGCTGTGCGAGGACCTCGGGGGACATTCATCCACGATCCAATGCCCGTACCATGCCTGGACCTACGGGCTCGATGGCCGGTTGATCGGATCACCCCACATGGATGAGGTGCCGGGATTTGATCGGTCGCAGTATTCGTTGCACCCGGTAAACGTCGGGCTGTGGGAGGGATTCATTTTCGTGAACCTCGATGGCGAGGCGATGCCATTGGCGGAATGGTTCGCGCCGTTGGCGGGGAAATTTTCGCATTGGAATTTGCCGCGGTTGCGCTCGGCAAAGCGGGTCGAGTACGACGTGAAGGCGAACTGGAAGCTGATGTTCGAGAATTACTCGGAGTGTTATCA
>JBEEHI010000019.1:0-4222 GCA_041167305.1 Verrucomicrobiota bacterium | reverse complement strand
ATGTCCGTGCCGAGCGCGGCCAATGCCGCCTACAAATTCGACGTGCCATCGGGCTGGAAGCCCGTCGGCAATGCGGAAGACGAAGTGGTCGAAGCGACCTCGCCGGATGGCCATGCCTATCTCATGGCCTGGATCGTAAAGACCTCGGATGAGAAATCGCTGACGAAAGATCTGGAGACCACTCTCAAAGATTCGATGAAGAGTGTCGATAAGGACACTTCCCAACACGAGCTCGACCAGAACGGAAGTCACTTCTACGTGGTTAGTGGAAGCGGCGTCGATAAACGCGCCGGCACGAAGGTGAAATTCCTGGTGGGCATCTTTGGTGCCGGCGATGGGAAGGCCGGAATCGTTTATGCCGATTACGACGCGGATTCGCCGGCCACCACCATGGAGACGCTTGAGGGGATTCTGAAGTCGATCACGGTAAAGAAATAGTAACGACAGGACGCTACTGCAGATTATAGGCTTCGATCAGGGCAACGCCGGTGGCGCCGGTTTTGCCTGAAAGGATGGCGGTGTAGTTCCCAGCCGGAAGAGTCATCACCACGGCGGATTCCAAATCGTTCGAAGGCGGGATTTTCGTCGCTTCGATTTCGGCTTGCTGGCTGGTGCCGTCGGAGCGCGTTTTCCAATTGTCGTTGCTCGCGATCGTCGAGCCGTTGCCATCATGCAGTTCGAGGGTCGGATCGGCCAGAACGTTGGCAACGCCGGCCTGGCTCAGAGAAGGCCCCAGAGCGCGCACCATCACTATGCTGTTGGCGGTGCCCTCGCCGACGATCACTCCACCAATCATGACATCGTTCGCGGCGCCGACGAGACCGCGCGTGCTGATATTGCCCAGAATGGAACCGTCGTCCGGGTTCAGGTCGTAAACTTCCACCAAGGCGATGCCGGATGAAGCGCCTTTGCCGCGGACTATCGCGGTGTAGGAGGTGCCGGGCGCAAGTGAGGTGAGGATAACGGACTCGGCGCTCTGTGCAGGTTGGAGCGAAACGGGAATCGCGGTGGCGTTCGCAGCCTGTTGCCAGTCGTCATTAGCGGTGAGGAGGTGGCCGGTGGAATCGCGCAATTCGAGAACCGGATCCGGGAGAAAGTTCGCAAGGCCAGAGCTGCCGAGGGAAGGGCCGAGCGCGCGGATCACAACATTCTTGGGCGCGGACCCGGTGACGATGAAACCACCGATTAAGGCATTCGGGTCGGCCTGGACGCGGGCGCGGGTGGCGATGTTCAGGAGTTGCTGGGGGCGCGTCGCGACCTGCACCTTCACGATCTGGTTCGGCCGGCTATCCTGCCCGAAGTAGGCGTAACCGTGGACGGGATCAAAGACCGCGCTGCGGAAGAAGACTTCGCCATAGGGAAGCTTGCTGTCGTTACTGACATTCTGAATGGTAGTGCCATTGGGAGGAGTGGAGCTGCTGGTCCCGGGCTGGAGCGGCAGGACTGCGATTTCCGTGGGGAGATTCGGACCGTTCAGGCTCAACTGATAGATGTGGCCGGGATAGCTGTTGTCGTCGGCGAAATAAACGTAGCCATTCAGAGGATCGATAACGGAAGCGGCCAGGCGGCCTTCGCCAGGTTGGAGCAAGGTATTTCCGACCAGGGTGGGAGGCACATCGCCCTCCTCGAGTTTTACCTTGTAGACTTTGGCCCGGACCGCGGGGTCGCTGTCGTAGGTGCCGTAGTAAGCGTAGCCGTGCGCGGTATCGATAGAGCCGCCATCAACGAAGGACGGGACCGTATCGAGGTCGACGGCGCCGATGCGGACGGGAGGATTCGCGCCGGGCGTCATCTTCACTTTGACGACGCGAGAGATACTCGGGCCGGTGGTGTTCGGGGTGGTGACGAAATAGGCGTAGCCTTTTTTCGCATCGGCGAAACTGGCCAGGAGCGATTTGTCTTCTCCGGAAGCAAGCGTCACGGAACCGAGCTCGGTGAAAGTGGAGAGCGCGATCTTCACGATCTTGGCCGGCGTTCCAGTGGAAAGAACGTAAGCGTAATGGTTCGCGGGGTCAGGATCGGAATCATCGATGACGAGGCAGGCGGTGGCTCCGACGCTGAGAGCAAGCGACCCGGCGGCGGTGACGGGGTTGCTTCCCGTTCCAAGCGCGAATCGCCTGATCGTGCCGCCCGGAAAATAAGCATAACCGGCAGCGACATCGATGGCGCCGCTGGCAAACTGACCGGTGTTGAGAGCGGGTCCGACGGGCACGGGCAGCGGACCGGTGATGTCGAGTTTGAAAAGGTAGGAGCCCACGAAATAGGCGTAACCATTCACGGGATCGATCAGCGCGGCGTACATTCCTTTGTCGTCCGGATTGGAGTGCCGGGGCGTCAGCGTCGTGTGACCGATACGCTGGAGCCCGCCGGCTTCGGCAAGGAAAGCGCCGAAGAAAACGAAAACGCTTGCGACCGCGAATTTGAATCCCATGGGATTCACTGGAAGCAGCACAAGACGAGCCGTCGGAGGCAACCTACAACGGACAAACGTCAGGTGGAAAAACGGGCGCGAACTTCGGGAGGGACGCGGGTCGGCTTTGCGGTCTCGGGATTAATCGGAACCCAGAGAGTGCGGGCCTGCGCCACTAACTGGCGATCGTTCTTGCGAACGACTTCGACGAAACGTTCGAAGGTCGCGCGGGTAGCTTTGCCGACCCAGGTGCGGAGGATTAGTTCGTCGCCAAGACAGGCGGGCGATTTGTAATCGATCTCGTGGCGCAACACGACCCAACCGATCACGTCGCGCACTTCAATGGGCGCGCGCGATTCCCAATGCGCCGTTGCGACTTCCTGAATCCAGCGCACGTAAACGGTGTTGTTGACGTGGTTCTGGCGATCGATGTCCGCCGCCTGAACGGTGATCGGGATTTCGTAAATCTCGGGTGCTGAGTCAGTGTTCAAAGTTGTTGGAATGATCATTGATTAACACCTGCCCGCTTCCCAAGGCAGGAAGAAAACGTCCAACGCCCAACATCCAACGTCCAACGCCGAATGAAGAGAGCGGAGCGGAATTGTAGGGCGACCACACCGGTTGCCCTACAAGAGACGAAGAAAGCGCCCAAAAAGAATCGGGCCCGGTCGCCTGATGACGCCGGGCCCGAATCAATTCAATTTGGTTTAATTACCGGCGGCTGTCGTCGCGAAAATCGTTCCGACGATCATCCATGCGGCGCTCAAAGTCATGCCGGCGGTGTTCTCCGCGGACGTAATGGCCGTGGATGAACGTGTGATGATGGTTCGACCAATGGCCGGGCACCCAGATCATCTCGTATTCGCCGGCCCAGTAACGCGGACCATGACTGTAGTACGGCCGGTCACCGAGTTCGATTCGAATTCCCTGCGCCTTGACGGCGCTCCCGAAAGTGAGGCTCGTCACGCCAATCGCCACGAGCATTAGTATTTTCTTCATAAATCTGATTCGAATTGGAACGTAAAAAGGCCGGGTATTTCGGAAACAAATTCCAGAGGTTGATTACGGAAGCCGATACGCCTCGACCAACGCCACGCCGGTGCTGTCGTTTTTGCCGCGCACGACCGCGGTGTAATTCCCGGGCGGAGTAAACGCGACGATGACTGCTTCGCGATCGTCGCCTGGCGCGAGCTGAGTGGCCACGACCGATTGCGGCTGCCCCAGTTTCCAATTGTCGTTGGAGGCGAGGACCGTTCCGTCCTGATCGTGCAATTCAATCATGGGATCGAGCAGCGGTTGGGCAATGCCGGCGGCCGAGAGACTTGGCCCCAGGGCACGCAGCACCACGATCGGCAACTCGCCGCTATTAATGATGAAGCCGCCGATCATGGCGTTGTCGCCTGTGCCGACGTAGCCGCGCGTGCTGACGTTCGCGAGCGTGGAGTTGTTCGCCTCCGCCAGGTCGTAAACTTCAATCAGACCGTTGCCGGTGCCGCCATCTTTGCCGGCCAATGCGACGGTATAATTTCCCGGCGCAAGATTGGAGAGGATCGCGGACTCCAGATCGTTCTTCGGCGCGATGCCGGTGTTCATGATCTCAGCGGCGTCCGGTGAATTTTTCCAGTCGTCGTTTGTCATGATGACGTTTCCGGCGCTATCAAAAAGCGTGAGGGTAGGATTCGCGAGCGGGGTCGGGACGCTGTTCGCCGCGAGCGACGGCCCGATGCCGCGGAGAAGAACTTTTTTCGAAACGTCGCCCGTCACGATGAAGCCAGCGACGGCCACCCGCTCGCCGGTATCAACAAAGAGGCG
>JBEEHI010000018.1:0-7915 GCA_041167305.1 Verrucomicrobiota bacterium | reverse complement strand
GATCCAATCGGTTCACCGTTGTGTTCGGCGTCACGGTCGTTGTCGTTTGTGGCGTGATGACGTTCGGATTTCTCCGCGTCCGGGCCTGCCAATTCTGGTTCGCGACCGACGTGTCCGCTTTGAACGTCGAGCGAGGCGCATCCTGGTTGAGCGGGGTGAACTTCTGCGTGTTGCGCAGCCGCGGCTGAACATTCGGCGTGTATGTCTTCGGTGTGTAGGTGCGGGCCGTAACCGCCGGATTGGTTCGCGGCTGGAATTGCGACTTTGGGGTGACGTTATTTTGCACCCGCGGCGTGAATGTGCGCGGCGCGGTATTCACTTGGCGCTGCGGCGGAGCCTGTTTGGTTTTCTGTTGGTTCGGATGGTCTTTGTCGTCCTCACCCAATACGGGCGCGGCAACGATCGCCAAGGCGAAAATGGAAAGTAAGAATGTTTTCATAATATTGTCCCTCAAGAAGGTTAGACCAGCCGTTCCCCCATTTATTCAACCCGGTTGGTAACGGGTGAAGGGACCGCCGTCTCACAGAGACGGCCTACAATTGTAGGGCGTCTGTGTCAGACGCCCCGCACCTGACGCATCGCTTCGAACAAGACAATCCCGACCGCCGTCGCCAGGTTCAAGCTGCGCGTCCCCCGCATCGGAATCGTGAGCAATTCATCGGGGTGAGCCGCGAGCAAACTTTCCGGCAGACCTTTGGTCTCTCGTCCGAAGACCAGAAAATCGCCGGCCCGGAAATGAACATCGTAGTAAGCGCGCTTCGATTTCGTGGTCAGGAAAAAGAAACGCGAGTCCGAATTGTGCGACCGCCTCACGTCCTCGAAGGAATCCCAGAGCTTAAGTTCAACTTCCTTCCAGTAATCGAGTCCGGCCCGTTTCAGGGTGCGATCGTCGATGGAGAACCCGAGCGGCTTGACCAGATGCAGGGTCGAACCGGTGGCGAGGCAGAGCCGGCCGATGTTACCGGTATTCGGCGGGATTTCCGGCTCGACGAGGACGACGTTAAACATGGTGGATCGCGCGCTCCGTCGCGCGATGTTTCTCTTCCCGGTTTCGTGGTCATCGAGCGGCGGAGCGCTCGATCCCGGCTACAACTTGCCCGCGACGAATTTCTCCAGCTTCACGATATCCGCCGCGAACTTCCGGATTCCTTCCGATGTCTTCTCGGTCGCCATCGCGTTGTCGTTAAACAGATACCGGAATTTTTTCTCGTCCATTTCCAGCCGCTCGATGTTCGCGCTCTTCGCCTTTTCCGGATCGAGCTTCCGTTCCACCGCCCCCTCGGATTCGCTTAATTTTTCCAGCAAATCGGGACTGATCGTGAGGAGATCACAGCCGGCCAGCTCGAGAATCTGGCTGACGTTTCGGAAACTGGCGCCCATCACCTCGGTCTTGTAACCGAACTTCTTGTAATAGGTGTAGATCTCCTGCACCGATTGCACGCCGGGATCCTCCGCGCCGGTGTATTCCTTCTTGTTCGCCGCCTTGAACCAATCGTAAATCCGGCCCACGAACGGCGAGATCAGCTCGATGCCGCCCTCGGCGCAGAGCACCGCCTGCGGCAGCGAGAACATCAAGGTGAGGTTGCAGTTGATCCCTTCCTTCTCGAGCACTTCGCCAGCTTTGATCCCTTCATACGTCGACGCGATCTTGATCAGCACCCGCTGCCGATCGATCCCCTTCTCTTCGTAAAGCTTGATCAGTTGCCGGCCCTTATTGATCGAACCTTCCGTGTCGAAGGAGAGCCGCGCGTCCGTCTCCGTCGAAACGCGTCCCGGCACGATCTTGAGAATTTCGCATCCGAACTTCACCAGCAGATGATCGATGACGTCTTCGATCTGCGCCGCGCCAGAGAGCCCGGAATTCTTCCGCTCCGCCAGCACTTCATCGAGCAGGTGGAAATATTGTTCCTTCTGGGTCGCTGCGTAGATCAGGCTCGGGTTCGTCGTCGCATCCCGCGGCTTGAATTCCTTGATGCTCTGGAAGTCCCCGGTGTCGGCAACGACAATCGTGAAGTTTCTCAGCTGCTCGAGCTGGCTCAGTTTGGTGTCCGTTTTTTCCTGATCTGCGGTGGCGGTGGTCATGGCAATGAGCTCCTCAAAAACGCCGAACCGGGATGGTCGCGGTGTTTTTCAGAGTACGCCTCGATCACGCTTGCGACAATACGAAACTAAGAGCCGGCCCCAGCCGCGCGCTAGTTCGCGTCGAGGTTGTAGATCTCCACCAGTCCGACCCCTGAATTAGCGTCCTTTCCGCGGACGATCGCCGTGTAGGCACCGGGTTGGAGAGATAACAGCAGCGCGGATTCGCGATCGTCAATCGGCGCGAGCCCGGCTTGGATCAATTGCTGTTCCTGGGACAAGCGCCAGTCATCATTTTGGGCCAGCAACGCACCGTTGCCATCGTGCAATTCCAACGTTGGATCCTTCAGTGCGTTGGCGACGCCAAAGTCTACCAAAGACGGCCCGATTGCCCGGACAACCACCAGCGTCTCCCGATCACCACCCGCAATGAAACCGCCGATCATGACATTGTCGCCGCCCTCGACTTTTCCGCGGGTCGAGATATTGGCGAGCTTCGAATTGGCGGCGGGACTTAAATCGTACGCTTCAACGAGGGCTACCCCGCTGGTACTATTGAGGCCACGCACGACGGCGGTATAACTGCCAGGCGCCAAACTGATCGCTATGACGGCTTCGTGTTCGTCCGAAGGCGGAACGCCCGTCGCGATCACGTCATTGCGGTGGGCGTTCCAATTATCGTTCTGGGCAACAAGGGCGCCACTGCTGTCGAACAGCTGTAAAACGGGATCTGCCAGTTTATCTTGAACGGGTAACGACGGCCCGATCGCGCGCAGGGCGACCTTTTTTGATTCCTGGCCGCGAACAATAAAACCGCCAATCAAAGCGTTTTCGCCGGGTTGCGCTCGCAGCCGCGTCGAAACGTTAAGCAAGCTGTGGGGAGGCACTGGCACCGTCTGCGGGTGGATAGGATAGAACAAGATCCGAGGCGGATCGCCATTCTGCCCCCCGCCGCAGACAATCACGTAAGAGTTGCTGGCATCAATACCGAGGTATTGGTAGCCAAACGTTTTCGGAGGCAAGGCAATCGTGCGAATCATTTGGCGCGTCGCCGCATCGAAGACAGCAATTTGTTGCCCGGCGTTTCGCACATCCGCGAGCTGAAAGATGAGTGAATCGTCCTGGGCGAATATCGCATAGTTATAAGTGGACTGAAGGGACTGGAGCAAACCGAGTGGCTGAGTGATATCGCTTGTGTTGAATTCATTGGTTCCGAACAGACCGGTCCAAAAACAAAGCCGGGTTCCATCATGGCTTATGGAAAGATTGCCCAGATCGCCCGATTGCTTCACTGCCTGAAGAAGCATTGGTGTGGGGGTCGAAACGTCATATTTGTGGATCCCGGGAAAGGCGGGCGATTGACCGACGTAGAGGGTCTTGCGATCCGGACTGATCTCGACGGAACAGGCATTAGGGTAGCCGGGCTGGGCTGGTGCCGTGTCAAAACTGGCCAGCGTGGCACCGCTTGCAGCATCAAGCTCCAACACGCCGGCGCTCCAGCTCGGGCAATAGAGGCGATGATCCACCCCTTCCCGAATCCCGGTTACAAGTTCGCTGGTAGGCAGATCCGGCAACGCGGTTAGGCTTTCCAAATCGATTCGTCCGATCGTATCGTTCGTGCGCACGAACCAGAGGATTCGGCCATCCGGCGACAGACTAAGCTTGTTGGCGTTGTATTGATTTGAGATCGGAATGGTTGTCACCACGTGCGGCGAAGCCGTATCTACCACCGCGATGGAATTTTGATGGGGCACATAAATGCGGGACCGCGCTGAATCGGTTGCAATCGGACCGTTCCCCACCGGTAGAGTCAGGCTCGGCTCGTCATAATAGGGCGGCAGCGGATTCGGAGGAACGACAAGGGTAAGCCGGGCCGTTGCTTCTCCAGAGGGCCCGCGAGCAAAGACGGTTATCGAGTAGGTTCCACTGATGGTCGGCACTCCGCTGATGATGCCGGTATTGCGATCCACTTCGAGACCAGGCGGCAACCCAATCGCATCGTAACTCGTCGAACTCTGCGACGCCATGATTTGGTAGGTGAAACTATTCCCCACCGCCACGCCTGCGGGACTCGGATTACTGGTAATTACCGGACCGATAATAACTATCCGCACGGTTGCCGTGGCGTCGAAACGTGAGCCGTGCGCTGTTACGCGAACATCAAATGTTCCTCCATAAGTAGGTGTGCCGTTGATCAGACCCGTGGCAGCATCCAGTTGTAAGCCCGGCGGCAATCCGGTCGCACTGAAACTAGTAGGATTATTGTTTGCCGTGATTTGGTAACTGAATCCCACTCCGACCGACCCGCTGGATGGCGTCAGACTACTCGTAATTTTGATGCTGTAGAGAGCCCCGGCTCCCGCGATGTCGTCATCCGAGAGGTGATCGAGATCGCTGAGCGTTGAATTCATCATGGCCACGACGCTCTGGCCGTGTTCGTCAGGGTGATCGAGCCCGAGGACGTGCCCGAACTCATGGAGCGCGACGCGATGCAAGTCCCAGGTGCCTGTCGGCCCGCTGCCTTGAACCGGCCCGCGGTAAGAATTCCACTTCAGGTTGTTGTTGAAGATCACATCCGTCTCGGTGAAAACGCCGCTGCCGGCGTCGGAATAATTGAGGGTGATGGCAAGCGTGCCAGTCGGCCAGGTCTCTCCCTGGACGTTGCTGGCGAAGAAGACAGCATTCGCTCCGTCGCCTCCGACAGCCTGCCCGGCTGCTGCCGGCACAAACTGGGCGCTGTCCATGTACTGGTTCCAGATCGCCAGGGCATCCGCTGCGGACGCATCCCACGAGGCGCTCCCATCCTGCAATGGCACTGCCGGACGGCTGCTCAACTGAAGATGCATGGCGATCGACGTTCCCGCGGGCCAGCTGTAACCGAGAAGAGAATAGGCTCGCGCAAGTCCAGTTGCGGTAAGCAACAGGAGAGCACCAAGGCCACAAGCTGTGAGCCCTCGCGAGAGGCGCCACGAGATCATAGCTCTGGATTTAGGCTCAGACGGGACACACGACCAGTGAAACAGTTTGGGAACACTTCGAAACACTTTGGGAACAGAATCACCATCCCGGGGGTTCTTGGATCCGCTCGGGACGAGCTAGGCTGAAACTGGGCGGGGATCCGACGCAGTTCGTTTTGATCCGAGCGCGTGGCGAACGAAGTTCTGGCCAATTTCCCACATCGGACCGGGGAATTTCCGGCAGTCGGTCAGGACATCGTCGAGCGCAGCGACAAAGAGGTCGACTTCGCGTTCGCCGATGATCAGGGGCGGTAGAATTTTCACCACGTCCATGGCGTGTCCCGCGACCTGGGTCAGGATGCGATGCTTGCTCAGCATCTGGGTCACGACCATTTGCGCGAAGAGGACCTTGTCCACTTTGTGGAGGAGCTTCCACGCCATCTTGAGCTTGAACTCGGTCGGCTCGTGGAACTCGATCGCGATGATGAGTCCTTTGCCGCGCACTTCCTTGATGAACGAATGTTTGGCGCGCAACGCGTCGAGTCGCTCCATCAGTATCGCGCCCATTTTCTCGGAGTTTTCGACGAGCTTTTCTTCATCGATCACGTCGAGCGCCGCGAGGCCACAAGCCATGGCCAGATTGTTGCGGCCGAACGTGGTCGAATGGACGACGCAGCGATCCATTCGGCTGAAAGTTTTTTGGTAAATCTCGCGTCGGGTCACGATCGCGCCGCAGGGGACGTAGCCGCCGCTCAGGCTCTTGGCCAACGTGATGATGTCGGGCTCGAGGTTCCAATGTTGGAACCCGAACATCTTGCCGGTCCGGCCGAGCCCGGTCTGGATTTCGTCGCAAAGCAGAAGCGTCCCGTGCTTCCGGCAAAGTTCCTGGGCGCGCTCGAAGAAATCGGTCTTCGGCGATTTGCAGCCCTTGCCCTGTACCGGCTCGATGACGAACGCCGCCACGTCGCGCTTGGCCAGCTCGCGTTCGAGCGTCGCGATGTCATCCAGCGCCACTCGCGTCTCAAATCCTTCCATGAGCGGGCCGAACCCCTCTGTGAAACTTTCACAGCCCATCAGCGAAAGAGATCCGAGGCTCAGCCCGTGAAATGCGCTTTCGAGCGAAATCACCCGCGTCCGTTGCGTGGCCGCGCGCGCAAATTTCAACGCGCCTTCCATCGCTTCGGTCCCGGAATTACAAAAGAAAACCGCGTCGAGATGCGGCGGGGTGCGCTTCGTGACCGCCTCCGCAAGCAGTCCGCTGAGGAGCGAGCAATCCATCTGCACCATGTTCGGCAAATCCAGCTCGAGCACGTCGCGGATCGCCTTCTTCACCGCCGGATGATTGCGACCGATGTTAAAAACGCTGTAGCCGCTCAGGAAATCGAGGTAGGCAGCGTTATCCATGTCGTAGAGATACGCGCCCTCCGCCCGAGCATAGACCTTGTCGAAGCCGATCACGCGTTGCGCCGCGACCAGCGTCCGGTTGAGATGGCGTTCGTGGAGCTGGTAATTCTCCCCCAGCCGCGCCGCGATGATCTCTTTCAGGTCAAAAGCCACGGGCAATGCTCTGCGATTTGAGCCGGAAACGCAACTCTACGGCTTCCAATCCCGATGGGCGTCAAACGCGCCGAACCGCAAGCTGGTTTTGCTTTTATTGTGCCGCTCGAGCTGCACATAAAGCCATTGAAACCATTCCCAGCCCTTCTGCGACCCGCTGCGCGCGCGGTCGTGCATCACGTAGCGCTCCATCTTCCGCCAAGTCACCCGCACAATTCCGCCCATCATGTCGTCCACCATCGCGAGCGGAACGATGCGCGCGTAAACCGCGTAGCCTACCGCCTCCAGGATCAGTCCGATGGAATGCGCGGCATCCAGCATCCGCGCGTCCCCTTCCAGAATCTCCGGCGCGACATTGTCCGGAACGGTATCGATCAGGACCGCCGAGCGCAGCCACTCGCTCGTCAACATCGTGTGGAGCAGCTCGAAGGCGGCCCGCTCCTCCCGCTCCCGCCGAAGATGGCGCACCTCGAACCAGCCAAAGATCACGCCCGTCAGCACCGTGATCGCCGTGGCCACGTTCGCGATCGTGCTGATGTCCATGCCGGAATCTGGCCGGTTCCGTAGAAAATGAAAAGCCGCAGGTTCACGCGGAACCTGCGGCTTCCCGGTTATTGTTTGTCGTTAAGATTAATCGTCGACCACGACACGATTGACCACGCGGGTCTCGCCAGTGCCGTCATAATAAACGTGCACGCGCGCACCCGGCTTGACGGTGGCAGCTTCGATAGTCGCCCCGGCCTTGTTCACGAAGCGGACTGTCTTGCCCAGCACATAGCTGATCGGATCAGTCACGCCGACCTTGCGAACCACGATCGTCTTACCGGGCTCGAATGTCGTCACCGTGCCATCGGTGTAGGTCGTGGAGGTGGTGGTTTCGGTGCTGCTTGTTATCGGATTCGTTTTCGTAGTCGTCGCTTCCGTTGTCGTTGTGCTTGTTTGCGCGAAAGCAAATGGCGCGATCGCTGCGCAAGCGAGAATAAGGATGCTCTTTTTCATAATATTTCCCTCCAGTTGTGTTTCTGTTTTGGTTTAGATTCGTTTCTAAACCGCCCTCTGGACGGCCTAAGAAAAGGCGGCGCCAGTTGAAAGGTTAGACCGAGTCGGAGCGGCTCATATTCAATGAAATTTCCTATCTCGCGAAGCCGCGGAAAATGTTTCGCGGGTTGAGCGAATCAACACATCAGCTAACGTGCGCAGCACATGGCCGTTGCACTCGATCCCGTCGTCACTCCCGAGTTGGTGAAACAGCACGGCCTTGAGCCCGATGAGTTCGAGCGCATCAGAAAAATCCTCGGGCGCGAGCCGAATTTCACCGAGCT
>JBEEHI010000017.1:0-5424 GCA_041167305.1 Verrucomicrobiota bacterium | reverse complement strand
TTTGCGCGGTTCGATTGAAGCTCGCGCTCCTCTGCAGCTTTGTCGCCGCCCCATGCCGCGGCAGGCAATAGCGCGAGCATAACCAGGGTCGATAACGAGCGCGTGTTCACTAGCGTCTAACGAGAATTAGACGAAAGAGTTTCGTCTAACTCGATAATGGGGTAACGCTTCGCGGCGGGGGTGGCCTCATCGAGAGGGCTGCGCACAGCGAGACCGGGTTTGTTCAGAACGTGGGTGTAGATCATGGTTGTGGACACGTCGCGATGGCCGAGCAGTTCCTGCACGGTACGGATGTCGTGCCCGCTTTCAAGCAGGTGCGTAGCGAAGCTATGCCGGAAAGTATGGCAGCTGGCGGCTTTCCTGACCCGCGCCCGAGTGATGGCGCCTTTGACGGCGTTTTGCAGATTTTTTTCAACCACGTGGGGACGACGCACCTCACGTGAGCGCGGGTCAACTGAGGTTCTGTCGGCCGGGAAAACATATTGCCAAATCCAGGCCCGTTCGGCCCCGCGGTATTTGCGGGCGAGCGCGGAGGGCAGATGGACGCGCCCCGCGCCGTTGGCGAGATCGCGCTCATGCAGATGCCTGACGCTTTGGAGGTGCAGTTGAAGCGGGCTGCGGACCCGCTCCGGCAACACCGTCACCCGTTCACGCATCCCTTTGCCGTCCCGCACCGTGATCTGACCGTAGCCGAAGTCGATATCTTTGACGCGGAGGCGCAAGCACTCCAAAAGCCGCAGTCCGCTCCCGTAGAGGAGTTCGCCCATGAGATGATAGGAGCCGCGGAGCTGGTCGAGAACCGCCCGCGCTTCATTTCGCGTAAACACGACCGGGATTTTCGGCGGGCGAGTGACGCGCTCGATCTTGTCCATGAAGTCGAGTTTTCGATCGAGCACTTGTTGATAGAGAAAAAGTAACGCCGAAAGGGCCTGATTCTGAGTGGAGGCGGCGACATGTTTTTCGACGGCCAAGCTCGTCAGGAAGGCGGAGATTTCCTCTTCGCCCATCTCGTTGGGGTGACGCTTGCGGTGGAAGAGGATGAAGCGACGAATCCAATCGATGTACGCTCGCTCGGTGCGCAGGCTGTAATGCTTCACCCGCAGATGCCGCCGGACGCGGTCGAGCAATTTCGGGGCGGCGGGGGAAGGCGCTGGGGAAGCGATCATGGGAACGACCGGCAATTATGGATGAACGAGGCGGAGGCTCAAGCCGAAAAGTCGGAGGGCTGGGATGCGAGATGCAGGAGGCGGAGGGAAGCAGAGCTTCCAAGACAACGACGTTCCCAAGTACAACTTGGGAACGAGGACAAGTCGCCGGCATGCGGCCTCCTCCGCCAAGGCTACGGCGTGCCAGGGACCCCTTGCCCTACAATTATTCCTCGGCGCGAGCGGAGATGCGCCCACGGCTCGGTCGGCCGCGGGCGCATCACGCACGCAAATCGGCGCTATGGCAGGTTGTAGACTTCCACGACGGCGTTACCGACGCCGCCGTTCACACCGCGGACGATGGCCGTGTAACCGCCGGGCGGGAGCGAGCTGACAATGGCGGATTCCATGGCGTTACCGGGCGGGATACCGGTCTGCTCGATCTGGGTCTTCTGGGTGTCCTGCCAGTTATCGTTTGTGGCCAGGGTGGCACCGTTGCTGTCGTGCAGCTCCATGATCGGATCGGCCAACGGGGTAGGAACCTGGCCGGCGAGTGAGGGTCCCATGGCGCGCACGAGCACGTTGATGTTCGCATTCCGGTTTCCGGTGATGAAGCCGGCGATCAGGATGTTATCCCCGGTCTGGACAAAGCCGCGCGTAGCAAGGTTTGCCAGCTTGGAATCGTTCGTTGGATCCAAGTCGTAAGCCTCGACTACCGCGGTGCCGATGGCGTTATTCTTGCCGCGCACAACGGCCGTGTAAGCGCCCGGGTTAAGCAGCCGCAGGATGGCTGACTCCCTCGAATCTCCCGGGGCCAATCCCACAGCCTGAATCTGCGACGCCTCGGGCGAATCGCCCCAGTTGTCGTTGCTGGTGACGAGCGCGCCGGTGGAGTCGTGCAATTCCAGGATGGTATCGGGCACGAATCCCGGCACCTGCGTCGAAGGCCCGAGAGCGCGCACCGCTACTTTCTTGGCACCGGTTCCGGTGATGATGAATCCGCCGATGAGCGTGTTGTCGCCGGTCTGGGCGCGGAGGCGGCTGGAGATATTCAGCAACTGGGCGGCGCTCGGGGTAATGGTCTGTTCCACTTCCACCAGGGCATGGGCTGTGTTCGAGCTGACCTTCCCGCGCGAATCGGTCACGACCAGCTTCACGTCGTAGAGGCCACCTTGGTTAAAGGTGTGCACGAGTATCGGCGAACTTTGCACGACGTCGTCGGTGCCGTCATTGAAGTTGAAGGTGTAGGTCGCAACCGTGTCGATCGAGTCGTCGTCCGAGGACGCGCTGCCATTAAGAGTTACGGTCAACGGAGCGGTGCCGGTTCCTTTATCGGTGATGAGCCGGGCAACAGGCGCGGTGTTAGGCAGGCAAAGGTTTGCCGGCCGTAACTGATAGCTCGCGGCGCCGGTGGTGTCCGGAATGGTTTCGTTGGTGCCACCGCTGCCTGGCACTTCCGAGGGCGGCGACAGGCGGACGCTGCCGAGAGCGATGCTGACGGCTGTCCCGGGATTGAGCGGGCCGCAGGTGCCGGTGCACACGGCATGCGAACGGAAGGTCTCCTTGGGAAGCACGAGGGTGATGGTGCCATCGGCATTGAAGTTACTCGAGGCATCGAGATTGCCGACCGTAGTGAAGAAACGCGCCGCGCCCTGGAACACGCCGGTGGTGCCGTAGGTAAATGCCGGCGCGGCATTATCCGATGAAATCATCGAGACGAACCAATCTTCCTGCGGTCCCACGATGGGGGCCACCGGCGGGTTGTATCCCGCCACGGTGAAACGGACGGACCAGCGCCAGCCCGGCGGGACGGGATTAAGATCCTGCACCTTAATGGTGAAGACGATGTTATCCGCGGCGCCAGTCTGCGCATTGGAGACGGGTTCCGCCATTGAGACCGAGGTGAGATCGTGTTCGGTCACACCATCACTCTCGTCACCGACTGGATCGGTGACCGCGGTAACGCCCGGCGCACTGCACGATCCGGTTTTTTCCACCCGCGAGCTAAGCGGCAAGGTGAGCAGGTTGCTGAACACGCCTTCGCCGGATGCATTCACGGCCCTGACTTGATAGGTGTAAATCGCGACCGCCGGGTTAGCCGTGCGATCGTTGTAGGTGTTCTTGTCGCCGACCTGTTGGCCGATCAGGACCAGGTTGTTCGCCGTGGTGCCACGGTAAATCTTGTAGCCGGTGATATCGCTGCCGCCGTTGTCCGGCGCGATCCATTTCAGGTAGGAGGCGAGATCGTCGCGTCTTCCGGAGAGACAAGCCGCCTGCGGCGCGATTGGCTCGCTGGGATCAAACTGCGAGAGCAAACCTTTCCCACCCGATTGGCGCGCGATGGTGGCCTTCGAGCTATAGGAATTCGGGCCGCCTTCCTCGCAATCATCGATGCAACCATCGGCGAAGCCGTAGAGGACCCGGCCTTTTTCGTCCATCGTAATTTCGTTGAAGTCGAGCAGATTGCGGCATTGGTTGGCGCCGCCCTGGTTCCAGATACAGGCCTCCTTCTGGACCGGATGATTGGGAGTGGCATTGACCGTGGTCCAATGAGCGCCGCCGTCATAAGTGTGGGCGATAAACGCATACCAGGTCCCGTTGAAGTCAGTAGCCTGGTGATCGCCAATCTGAGTGGTGCCGATGAAACCAACCGCGGCCCGGTTCGGGTCGCCGCCTATCGCCTCGACGAACACGGCGTTCCCGATGTTCTGGCTGGTGCTGATATCGAAGTCGTTGATCCAGGTGACGCCTTTGTCGTGACTCACCGCGACATGCGCGTGGCCATCCGTGTTGACGTAGGAGAAGTAGAGCGTCCCGTCTTTCGCGATGCCGATGGACGGATCGAGAATCCCGGGAGGCGCACCGGCACTGAAGTTGGCGTTCTTCACCTGGCGCACGGTCCAGGTTGTTCCCGCATCTTCGGAGACAGTGATGGCCTGCACGCCAGAACACCCGCGATTCGGCACATACACAGTGCCGTCGGGCGCGACTTTGACGTGGCCATGAATTCCGCCGCAGCCGTCCGTGACGGCATTGTAGATGGCGGTGGACTTGCCGAAGTTCAAACCGCCGTCGTCACTGCGCGAGCAGAACGCCGTGACGCCTGCCTGTGAGCAATAGTAAACCGCGTTGCCCTTGTTCAATGGATTACCGAGTGGCACGGACGCGGGATAAGGCCCGCCGCCGACAGACTGGTGGTCGTAACTTCCATCCGGAGGATTGACCTGCGCGGGCGTCCAGCTGGCGCCGTCATCATCCGTGTAGGCCATCAAACTGTTGAGACCGATCAACACGGGAGACGCCGGCGGAACCACACTGTCCAACTGCGAAACAAAAGTGCGGCCCGTCATTTGGTCCGTGAAAAGAATCGGGTCCAGCGACTTCGTTTTCGTCACGACGTAGGAAACATCTTCCCACAAGGCGTCGCACGCGGCCGGGACCGAGCCCGCCGGGGTGATGTTTTCAGGAAAGGTGACGCGAAGAGTTTGCAGTCCCGCGATGTACATCGCTTTCTTGCTGGTCAGATTGTAGCCGATCGAGGGCTCACCCGACGCTTCGCCGATGGTCGGCGGTGGCGCGTAATTGTAGTATCGCGGAACGCCCGGCGCGGCGGGCGCGGGAGTGGGTGTGGGCGGCGGAGTGGGCGGGCCCCCAGCGGAGGTGTCTATGGTGAGCTTGCCGATGTAGGATTGGGGGGTCGGTCCGCTGATAAAACCGCATGCGATGATTTTGTAGGCGCCGGCGGGAAGGTTCGTCGCGACGATTTCTTCGTGCGGATCGCCGCCGTCACTCTTAGCGAGGGTGGTTCCATCAGGATTCAGAACCGTCAGGACTTCGTCGTTGCCGGCGGCTGGGTCCCACTCGATGCGGAAAGTAAATTTCGCGTTGACCGAATTGTAGAGGCCGGCGGGGACATTGACCGTCGACACATGCTGATCGGCAGCGGGTGTATCGGCGAAATTTGTGCAATCGCTCGTGCCGTTCACGAGCGCCGGGATATCGCCGGTCCAGGTGACCTCGACTTTTTGGCCGGCGCTTCCGGGGACGGTGATGCTGCTCGTCGCCGGATTGGAGGCCCAGCTGAACATGGCCAGCGAAACGCCGATCGCGAAGAGGATGGACGTGAGAAGGAAGCGTGGGTTGAATACGCCGGATTTAAAAGCGGGATTGATTCGCATAGTGTGTGGATCCTTTCCTGAATTGGGATTGGACAGAGACGAAGGTGTATTCGGAACGGTGCCCGCAAGGTGGATGCTTACATTTTTGTAATGTTGAGGAT
>JBEEHI010000016.1:0-2970 GCA_041167305.1 Verrucomicrobiota bacterium | reverse complement strand
AAACCAGCGGCATCGTGTCGCTGCGCCGTCCGCCGAAAATAATCGCGCTGATCGGGACGCCCTCACCTTTTTCCACGTCGGGATCGAGCACCGGATTGTTCCGCATCGGAACGGCGAACCGGCTGTTCGGATGCGCCGCTTTTTCCTTGGAATCCGGCGCCCAGTCGTTGCCACGCCAATCGATCGCGTGCGCCGGCGGCGCGCCATCTTTTCCTTCCCACCAGACATCGCCGTCATCGGTCAGCGCGACATTCGTGTAAAGCGTGTCGCGTTCGATCGCTTTCATCGCGTTCGGATTCGATTTGTAACTGGTGCCGGGCACGACACCGAAATAGCCATTCTCCGGATTCACCGCGTAGAGCCGGCCGTCCTTGCCGATCTGCATCCAGGCGATGTCGTCGCCGATCGTGGTGACCTTCCAGCCTTTGAAATGCGGCGGCGGAATCAGCATCGCGAAATTCGTTTTGCCGCAGGCGCTCGGGAACGCCGCCGCCACGTAATGTTTCCGGCCGTCCGGTGCTTCGACGCCAAGGATGAGCATGTGCTCGGCGAGCCAGCCCTGCTTTCGGGCGAGATAGGAACCGATCCGGAGCGCGAGACATTTCTTGCTCAACAAAACGTTGCCGCCGTAGCCGGAGCCGACCGAGATGATCGCGTTGTCCTGCGGAAAATGGCAGATGAGGCGGCGCTCCGGATTCACATCCAGGAGCGAATGGACGCCGCGGTTCCATTCGCCTTTCGCATCGCCGCCGAGACGCTTGACCGCGACCGAGCCCATCCGTGTCATGATCCGCATGCTCAACACCACGTAGATCGAATCGGTGATCTCAAACCCGACCTTGGTCAGTGGCGAATCCGGCGGCCCCATGATGTAGGGCACGACGAACATGGTCCGCCCGCGCATCGCGCCCCGCAGCATCTCGTGCAGTTTCGTGTAGGTCTCCGCGGGCTCCGCCCAGTTGTTCGTTGGGCCGGCTTCCTCTTTCGTCGGCGTGCAGATCAGGGTGAACTGCTCGACGCGCGCGACGTCGTTCGGATTCGACCGGTGCAAATACGAGCCCGGCTTTTTCTCCGCGTTCAGTTTCAGGACGACGCCGAGATGTTGCGCCTGCTCCAACAGCCACGCGTTTTCTTTCTCCGAGCCGTCGCACCAGAAAATATTTTCCGGTTCCGTGAGCCGCGCGACTTCCTGGACCCAATCGAGCACCGCGGGGTTTGCGGGCTTCGAACCGCCGATCCCGTCGGGCGGAGAAATGGCGGGCGCAAGATTATCCATGGATGAGCAGCCTCGAGGTCATTCGCGAAAGGCGGAAAGTGGATTGTCATTTTCTCCGCTTCGGACGCTTCTCCAAGCAAATTTTCGCCGGTCCCATTGTGGGGCGTCCGTGTCAGGCGCCGGGCGGTGACGCATTTCGGGAGGCGTCTTCACAGAAACGTCCTACAAATCAGACGGCCCACAGGGCCGTGGCTACAACTTGCGCGCAATGCGCACGCGCCGTTAATTGCAGCATGTTCGGAGTCACCACCTCGGATGACTACCAGCCGGTGACGTGGGTCGGGAAGTTTCCCGTGCGCGTGACCGCGATCATCGCGGCGCTTTATGTGCTGGGCATGATCGGCACCACGATTGCGCAAAGCGCGCATTGGGATTTAACTGCCTTCGCCTTCCAGTCGCGGTCCTTTTTGCACGGGTCGATTTGGCAGCCGTTCACCTGCATTTTCATCCAACCGAGCTCTTTCTTCTTCCTCTTCAACATCCTTTTCTTTTATTGGAGCGGCAACGAAGTGGAAAAGTATCTCGGCATTCGCCGGTACCTTTTCCTCTTTGGCATCCTGACCCTGGTCCCCGCGATCGTCCTGATTGCCTGGGGCGCGACAGGGGCAGTCTGGAGTTATTTCGGCTCGTACGAGCTCTCGGTGGGGATGTTCATTGCCTTCGCCACGCTCTATCCAAACGTTGAGTTGTTCGGCTGGGTAAGCCTGAAATGGCTGGCGTTTGCGGGACTGGTTCTCGCCTCGATGCAGTATCTTCCGAACCACCAGTGGGGGAATCTCTCCGTGCTCTGGGCCCTCTGCCTGGCGGCGTTTTTCTACATCCGGTTCATTCAGGGACGCGTTCCGATCAATGTCGACCTGCAAAGGCTGAATCCTTTTCGGAAGCGGCCTCGTTTTCATGTCGTGCAAAAGTCCGAGTCGCGCCGCACCGTCGAGCCGGAAAACATTCACGAATCGATCGATCCGGTTCTCGAGAAAATTTCGAAACACGGAATCAATAGCCTGACCGCGTCCGAACGACGCGCCCTCGACCGCGCCCGTGCCCGTCTGTTAAAAAAGCCGTAGTGAATCGGCTGGCGGACCTTTCAGAAACGCGTTTGCGAATCAGCGTCGTCATCCCGTCCTGGCGGGACGCGGACAATCTCCAATCGCTCCTGCCCGGTTTGGCGGCGCAGGAACGCGTCGCGGAAACCATTGTAGTGGACGCTTCCGGCGATGAAAAAGCGGAACGGATCGCGCTCGCCTCGGGCGCAGCTTTCCTTGCCTCCCCCAGCCCTAATCGCGGCGAGCAAATGAATCTCGGGGCCGCCGCGACCAGTGGCGACGTGATTCTTTTCCAGCACTGCGATACCTGCCTGGAGGATGCGCATCTCGAAGCGATCGAGATCGCGCTGGCGGACCCGACCGTGGTGGGCGGCGCATTCTTTCGAAAATTCGATGGGCGCCACCCGCGTTTGATGTGGCTGGAATCGGTCGGGCGTTTCCTCACACGCCGCGGCGGCACGCTCTACGGCGATCAATCCATTTTCGTCCGGCGCGAGGTGTTTCATCGGCTTGGCGGCTTCGCGAAGATTCCGTTGATGGAGGATGTGGAGTTCTCCCGGCGGTTACGCGCCGCGGGAAAAATAGCGGTGCTCGATCCGCCGGTGGCCTCGTCGGCCCGGCGTCACCTGCGAAAGGGCGCGTGGCGCACGA
>JBEEHI010000015.1:0-17610 GCA_041167305.1 Verrucomicrobiota bacterium | reverse complement strand
GAGCGCGATCAGGATCATGAGCAGGAGGATGGGCGCAACTGCCTCTGAGTTGCCTTTCGGCAAGGCCGAAAACTTGCCGCGGTTCGATTCTCCTTTGTCCCAACATGGGCAACCAATCCAAACTATGAAAAAATTAATCTGCATTTTAGCCAGTGCCGCGCTTCTCGGAGCCTGCGAACAAAAGACCGACGTTGTCGCTCCGGCCAGTTCGCCAGCGCCTGCTGAGAAGAAGAACGAACACACCACGACGGTGGTGAATCCGCCGGCTGTGGAGAAGAAGGAGACGACGACGAATAACACGACGGTCACGTCGACCCCTCCTACGAGTTCCTCGAGCACGACGACGACCACGACTTCGAGCCCGAGCCCGTAGTCTTAGCGCTGCTTCAATTCGCGAAGTCTTCCCGCGGTTCGTCCGCGGGAAGACTTTTGCTGTACGGGCGGGCAGCCTGTTTCATTTTCCTGCTCATGATCCTGATCGTGCTCCTGATCCTCCAGGAAAGATTAGGATCAAGATCAGGAGCATGAGCAGGAAAAGAGATTTGCCGCTGTGGTATGATGTTGCTGATGGCGCGATCCGATTTGTCCCTTCCTAAAACGAAACGGCTCATCCTACCGGCAGAGTTTGCGCGGGTGAAGGGGCAGGGGACCACCGAGCGCGGCCGGCTCCTCGTTCTTGGTGCGCTCAAGCTCAAGGACGAAAAATCATTCCGTGCCGGGTTCGTCACGCCGAAACACATCGGCATCGCGGTAGTCCGGAACCGGGTGCGCCGGCGGCTGCGCGATATCGTGCGCACCGCCCAGCCGCGATTGAACGCCGGCGTCTGGCTCGTGGTGGTGGCGCGGCCGTATGCGGCGAACGCCAGCTATGATCAACTGAAAGATGAGTGGTTGCGCCTCGCGGAGCGCGCTTCTATTTTAGCGCCCTGATGCTTTTCCTCGCGCGTCTTTTTATTCGCGGCTACCAAATCCTGCTCTCGCCGGTGCTCTCGTTCCTCGGAGGACCGGGGTCGGGTTGCCGCTTCGAACCGAGCTGTTCGGCTTACTTTCTCGAGGCCTTGGAGACGCACGGAGTCTTGCGGGGAACGTGGCTGGGCGTCTGCCGATTGTGCCGTTGTCATCCCTGGGGCGGACGAGGGCATGATCCGGTTCCGCCGCCGCACTACCATGGCAAACAGGCCACCGGCCAGGCTGCATCAATTGTCTGTGAATAGCCCGGCGGGCAACGCTTATGGATCGACAAGCATGGATTGCCATTACCCTTTGCGTCCTCGGACTGGTCGGGTGGTACGCCTATACCGCGACGCATTTGCCGCCGCCCGCGCCGATCGTTGCAGCGCCGTTGCCTTCGGCGACCGCAAGTAGTTCACCCTCCGCGGCAACTTCGCCCGGCGCGTCTGCGTCCGCCTCCGTAGCACCCGTTTCCGCGACCTCGCCCTCGCCGGCGCCCACGGAAGCGGCTCCCACTTTCGCCGAAAAGGCGGAGACGATGACTAACGGTGACGTGGAACTGCACCTGACTAATCGAGGCGGGGCGATTGCCGAAGCGGTTCTTCTCAATCACACAGTCGAGGGCCATCCCGTCGTCTTGAATGCGCCCGATCGCATTCCGATCGGCGCGATCGTTGACCAGCCGGAGTCAGTGACAGCGTTGCCCGAATATTCGATCGCGAAACAAGCGGACGGCGCTATCGAATTCGAACGCAAAACTCCGGAAGGCGTGACGATCCGGAAACGCTTTTTCTTTCCGCCCACGCCCGACAAGAAAGACAACTTCGTCGCCGAAATGGACGTGGATTTCCGGAACGACGGCGCGCAGCCCTACAATAGCGCCGGCTATTTCGTCACCCTGGGCTCGACCCGTCCCATTCATCCCAAGGACATGTCCACGTACACGCGCCTGGCCTGGTACGTGGACGGAAAAGCGGGCGGGATCGATGTGAACTGGTTCCCCGCGCAGAATTATCCTTTGATCGGCGTGCAGAAGCGCGAAGCGAAACCGTTCTACCGAGAAAAAGTCAACAACGCGGATTGGGCCGGCATGACGAACCAGTTCTTCACCGATCTCGTCACGCCCCTCAATGCCAAGGCGGTCGAGTTGTGGGCGCGGCCTTTCGACATCAAGCAAAAGGAAGGCCCGAATCTGCTCGGACTTGAAGGCGCCCTGGGCATGCCGGGATTCCAGGTTCAGCCGGGCCAAACGGCGACGATGCGCTTCCAGCTCTACGGCGGCCCGAAACTTTACGCCCGTCTCGCGAAGCTCGAACACAACGAAGCCGAGATCATGAACTTCGGCTGGTTCAAGCTCGTCAGCCAGTTCCTCCTCAACTTCATGAACCTGATCCATAGCTGGATCGGCAATTACGGGTGGTCGATTGTCCTCCTGACCGCGTGCGTAAAGGGCGTGCTCTGGCCGCTGCAAAACAAGGCGAACAAATCGATGCGCAAGATGTCCGCGCTCGCCCCGAAAATGCAGGAGCTGAAGGAAAAGTACAAAGACGACCCGACCCGGATGAACCAGGAAGTGATGAAGCTCTACAAAGAGCACGGGGTGAATCCGGTCGGTGGTTGTTTGCCGATGATGATCCAGATCCCAATCTTCTTCGGCCTCTTCAGCATGCTGGGGCAGGCGGCGGAATTGCGGAACGCCACATTCATCTGGGTGCACGATCTCTCCCAGCCCGATACGCTGTTCACCATCCCGGGGCTGAGTTTTGTCCCGATCCTTGGAAACGCCAGCGGATTGCCGATCAACATTCTCCCGATCCTCATGGGAGCCTCGAACATCTGGCTGATGCGGATGACGCCGAAGACAGGCGACAGCACCCAGCGCCGGGTGATGATGTTCATGCCGCTGATCTTTTTATTTTTCTGTTACAATTTCGCCGCGGCCTTGGCATTATATTACACGACGCAGAACCTGTTTACGATCCTGCAGCTTTACCAGAACCAGAAGCAACCTGCGCCGGTCCTGGCGAAAGTTGCGCCGGCAGGGAAGCGTCCGCGTAAAGGACGACCATGACGCCCAAGGAATTACTCGATACGATCCTCGGCTATCTCGGCTTTGTGGTGCAGATCGACGAAACCCAGAGCGAAGGCGGCAACCCCACGCTCCAGATTTACATGGAGGAAAGCCACACCCTGATCGGGCACGAGGGCGAGACCCTGGAAGCGATCCAGTTCCTCTTGAACCGGCTCATCCAATCGAAGGACAAGGACGCGCCGAAAGTGATCGTGGATTGCGAGCATTACCGTTCCATGCGCGAAGACCGGATCGTGCAGCGGGTGAGGGAACTGGCGGAACGCGTCCGCATTTCCGGGCGCTCGCTGCAACTCGAGCCAATGAATTCCTACGAACGCCGGCTGGTGCACAACGCTTTCAAGGACGATCCGGACGTGGCCACGTGGAGCCCGTCCGATTCCGCGCGGATCAAGCAGATCACGCTCCTGAAGCGCCAGCCGAAAAAAGAGCCCGCGCCGCAGCAGTAAAGACGCTAATCCCCCGCGAAGAGTGTCCGATTGTGCCGATACCAATCGCTTTGAAAACGCTCGTCCGGATCGTATTTTTTCTTTAGCGCCAGGAAACTGGCGAATCGCGGGTGGCACTTCGTCACCTGTTCGCGCGTCGCGAAACGATGATACGTCAGGTAGTAGCTGCCGCCGCGCGCGATCGCCAGATCGATAAGCGCGCGAAACGCCCGCGCCGACGTCTCGATCCCCGCCGCGGTATGGATTGTGAGAAGATTAAAGATGACGCAGGCGTACGATTCCCTTGCCCAGGGAAGAAAGCTTTCATCGTCTTTTTCGATCAGGCGGACCGTGCCGTAAATCACCGGCACCCCGAGCGCGCGCAATGATTCCGCCGCCTGCGCGAGAAAATCAGCCAGGGCCTCTCGCGGGACGTAAATTTCTGTGATGATGAGGCTCGACTCACTTTTGCCGGCGACCTTTTCCTTCAGCTGCTGGGCGTAGTTTGGAAGATAGGCGCTCAGCTGATTTGTATCCGACCAATACGTCTGGCCGTTCGTCGAGAGATAGTAATCGACGTAGCGCTGAAATCCTTTCGCGCGATCGGTGTAGGCGAGCGCCATGAGCCCAAGCCAATCATCCTCGCTCAGGCGTTTCGTCGCGCTCATCGGAGTGTCGTCCGCAATCGGTTGGTAACAGGAAAAGACACCGATACTGAGAAAATCCGGCGATTTCTCATCGATGGAAAATTGAAAATCGCCGTATAAAAAGCCGTCCGCGATCCGTTCGGAAAAACGTTTGCTGGCATCATCCGAACGGATGACTTCTACGACCCGACGTAACTTCCGTCGTTTCGTAAGCCGCAGGGTGACGCGACTGATCAAACCGAAGAGTCCGTAACCTCCGATCACCGCCCGGAACAATTCTGGATTCTCCGAGCGCGAACATAAGACCGTCTTTCCCTCGGAATTGACCAGGGCGAAGGACTCGACGTTTGAGATCAGCGGTTTCATCGCCAGGCCGCGACCATGAGCGTTCGCTGACAAACTCCCGCCCAGGGTGAATGTATCTGCCCCGGTTTGTTTTTGGGCGATACCCCACTGATGGGTCGCGCCCTTCTGCGCATCGAGGTAAAAATCGATCAGCTTGGGCCACTGAATTCCGGCCTCCGCTTCAATCAATCCACGCTCGCGATCGAAGGCCAGAACGCGCGTCAGTTGCCGCGAATCGATGCAGATGCCATCGGTTGCGAATTGCTGGCCGCCCATCGCGTGCCGGCAGCCCGAAACCGAAATGGGCAGGTGGTCGTCGGCCGCGCGGCGGACGGCTGCGGTGAGTTCATCGAGCGTGCGGGGCGTGAGCAACGCGCGGACCCGCGTTCGGTTGAGCTGCGAATGAATGTCGTTCACCCAGATTTCGGGCTCGCCCCTCACATCGAGGTACGGAGCGAGCGCGAGGAGTCCGGCCGCCCGGATGAATTTACGTCGCGTCAATATCACGGCCTGACCTTACCGGATTTTCGTGAGACAAATCAATTCGCCAGCCGCGAGTGGGAGACCAGCCGGCGAAGAATCCAGGGCGCGCAAATCATTTTCATCGAGAACTCGGTCGATCTCCCAAAGACTCGTGATTCGTGAGACGTGACTTCGCTCGAGACCCCAGACAAATGGCTCGCCCCGCCAGTCTAACCACCAATCCACCAGCTTCGTCTGTTTCCGGAACCGAATTCGCCCATCTCGACGGGGCTCCATGAACGTGAAAGCGAAGCGGCTGCCCCGGGCGCTGATTCCCGCCGCCTCGTTTAGCAAATCCGCGACCACCGCTTCCGGGAAATACATGAACAATCCTTCCGCGATCCAAAGAGTCCTTTGAGCGGAATCGAAGCCGGTTTTTTCCAGCATCGCTGGATCGATCCGGCCCGCGGCGAGATTCGCGGGAACAAAATGAAATCGCTGGCCGTCGACATCCGCTGCCACTTTCGTTTTGACTTGCTGCGTCGCCGGATGATCGATTTCCCAAAAGCGCGCGGCGCGAAATTCCCGGTGAAGCGTCAGGGCGAGAGGATCAAGACCCGCGCCGAGAACGATGACCTGGGCGATTCCGTCTTGAAGCGCTTCGCGCGCGAACAGGGCGAGGCATTTCTTCCGCAGCGCATAATGCCGCAAGATTCCGGGGACGGTGCTTTTTTCGATGAACTTCACTACCTGGAGGAACCAACGCAGGTGAGCCAGTCGAAGAAACAATCGCGTTGCCGCTGAATAATTCTGGAGCACCTGGACGCAGAAATTTCCTGGGACCCCCGACCTGGCGCCCGCGTATTCCTGGTGCTCATCGATTACGACCATGCTCGCGGCAATGAGCAATGCCGTGCTGCTGGCGTGTTCGTCTTTCAGCGGGCGTCCTTCAGGTTGAAGCTTCCGCGAGCTCGAAAACAATTTTGCCGCCGCGCTTGTTCTCCGACGCATGCGCAATCGCGGCCTTTGCTTCGCTGAGCGGATATGTTTTCTCCACCTTGCTCTTCAGCAATCCGCGCTTCGCCATTTCAAATAGCGGCGCGAAAGTTTCGGCGCGTTGCTCTGGTGTGGCCGAGTCGTACCATTTGTTCACCCAAAAACCGGTGAAGCGCAGGTTCTTGAAAATGAGCATGCCGTTCGGAATGCAGAGCGGCTCCAAGCTCATCGCTCCGTAAGTCACCATCGTCCCATCCGACGCGAGGCACTTCGCCACGCGCAGCGCGTTGTCGCCGCCGACAGCATTGAGCGCCAGCCGAATTGACGCCCGCCCCGTCGCTGCTGCCACTTCTTCGCGAATGTTCTCGCCGTCGACAAGGACCACGTCGCCGCCTAACGAGCGCAGCTCATCCACCAATTCCGCGCGCCGGACCACGTTCACCGTTTTGTAGCCCAATTCCCGTGCGATTTGGATCACACACTGTCCCGCCCCTGAATTCGCCGCGTTCTGAATCAACCAGTCGCCGGGGCGCAACGCGACGAAATCATGCAGCATGCGCCACGCGGTGATTGGATTCACCTTCAGCATCGCCGCCTGGATGGGCTCGATCTCCTCCGGCACCGCGACCAGTTTGTCGGCGGCGATAATTGCGACTTCCCGCCAGGTCCCGAAACTGTGCGGCAGAATAACCTGGGTTCCGATTGCGAAATCCCGCACCGCCGATCTGGCTTCCATCACGACTCCCGCTCCTTCCATCCCTGGCGTCGCGGGCAACTCCGCCTTGATCGGATATTTGCCTTCGATGGAATTCAGGTCCGCCGGGTTAATTGGCGCCGCCGACATTTTCACCACAACTTCGTTCGGCGCGGGCTCGCGCCACGGACAATCAACGACACGCAAAACCTCCACCGGATTCCCGTGCGTTTCGTAGATCGCGGCCTTAAAAGTCTTACTCATGATAGCGGAGCGCGTTCAGCCTATCTCGAACGATCCGGCCAGCAACATGCAACGCGGCGCGCGGGTCGCGCTTGGCGGCATGATGGTCAACGTCGTGTTCGCCGCCGCGAAAATCTCCGCCGGCCTCTTTGGCAATTCCTACGTCCTGATCGCGGACGGAATCGAATCCGCGCTCGATATTGCCGGCTCCGTCGTCATCTGGGGCGGCTTGAAATTTGCCGCGCGCCCGCCGGATCCGACCCACCCTTACGGCCACGGAAAAGCGGAGCCGCTCGCGGCGTGCCTCGTCGCGATGGGCGTGCTGCTGGCTTCCGTCGCTCTCGCCATTCAAAGCGTGCGGGAAATTTTCACGCCGCACCACGGCCCGGCGCCGTTCACCCTGATCGTGTTAATCGTGGTCATCGTCGTGAAGGAATCGTTGTACCGGTTCGTGATCCGGATCGGAAAAGATGTCGAAAGCACCGCCGTGAAAACCGATGCCTGGCATCATCGCGCCGACGCGCTGACTTCCACCGCAGCTTTCGTGGGAATCTCGGTCGCGTTGATCGGCGGGGAAAAATGGTACAGCGCGGACGATTGGGCCGCTCTTTTCGCGTGTGCAGTCATCGCGATGAACGGATGGCGGCTTCTTTTCCCGGCCTTGCACGAAATCCTCGACACCGCGCCGCGCGGCGAAATCGTCGCGACAATCCAGCGGGCGGCAGCCGCAGTCCCGGGCGTGCTTAACGTGGAGAAGTGTCTCGTCCGAAAAATGGGTATTTCGTTCTACGTCGATCTGCATATCGGAGTGGACAGCGCCATCTCCGTGCGCGACGGCCACGACATTGCGCATCGGGTAAAGGATGCGATCAAGCGAACCGACGCCCGGATTGCCGATGTGCTGGTGCATGTCGAGCCGGCGCTGTAGCCGCTTCGCTGTGCGAAGCGCGAGATATGTATTGTAGGGCGTTTCTGTGAAACGCCTCCGAGGCGTCTGACACAGACGCCCTACAAATCCAGCGAAGCGGCTACAGAAGATCGGCGCGCAAGATCGTGTCGAGCGCATCGGCTAGGGCTTTTCGCGCGACCGCGACTTTCTTACGAAAAGCATTGAGTCGCGCGAAAGCGCCGGGATGGGTGAGCAGGTAAGACCCGAGGCGAAAGAAATCGGTTCTTTGTTTCGCTACGTCGAACAGCACGTGGGCGGGAGCCGGAAATGGTTCCGCAGCCGTGTCGCTGATCGCGCGGAGCGAAAGCACGGGGAGATCATGCGCCGCGCAAACTTCGGCCAGGACTTCCGTTTCCATGTCCACGGCCGCCGCGCCGGTTTTCTTGTGGAGGCTCTCTCGCTCCTCGACGGTCTCGATCATTCGGGAAACGGTCTGTAATTTGCCGAGAAAAGTTCTGTCATCGGCCAGGACGAGCGTCGGTGAATTTAGAAGGGCTGGGCTCGAGAAATTCTCCGCGACGAGCAGGTGCCCGACTTGAAGATCCTTTTCCAGCGCTCCGGCGAACCCGGAGCTGATGAGGTATTCGAAACGTTCCCGGCGCAGGAGGGTCTCCATTCTCTCGCGGCTCACTTTTTTGCCGACGCCCGTATGGATGACGACCAGCGATTTTCCGTGAAGATGCCCGCGGATCGTTTCGACACCTTCACGGGAAACGGCGCCGCGGTTCTCAAGTAACCGAACGAAATCGGAACTCTCCGCGGGCAAGGCAAAGGTGATCGCGATCATCTGCCTGAGCGATCACGGGGCAGGAGAGGAAGGCGCGTCGCCGATTCGCACTTGCAGGATCGTCCGCTTGTCACTGGAGGGCGACGGCTCGGGCCGCGGTGAGTAATCGGGAGACGCAAGGGGCGCGAGCGCACGCCGGAATTCATCCGCACGCATCGACGGCAGATCGACTACGACGACAATGCTTTTCTCGTCGGGCAGCGCCTTGGCGGCAGTACCGCCGGATTGTTTTGCCAACGCGATGACGTTGTCGGCCACCCGGTCTCGTTCGGCCGCGGCGGCCGACAAACGGATCTCATCGCCGATCGTCGGCAGCGGTAGCGAGGTTTCCGCGGTTCTCTGGAGCGAAGCTTCCAGTTGCTGTCGAGTCGCTGCTTCGCGAGCGCGCACTTCACCGGTGCCGTCTTTCTTCCCGATGATGAAAGCGATGCCGACCAAGACATTCACCAACACCAGCGCGGCGAAGGCGGTGATCAGGCGGCGACCGAGCGGCTTCGCCGGCGCAGGAATCTCGGGATCGTCGACTATTACTTCGCGAGACCCGCGGGAGCGCCGATGCATTTCGCGCGCGACGGCCAGTTCGCGTTGGAGTTGAGGATCGGCGGCAATCTGTTTTTCCAGCTGCGTGCGCTCGGCTTCCGGGAGATTTCCTTCGAGGTAATCAAAAAGCTTGTCGGGGTTCATGCGCGAGGCGCAAGCATCAAGCAAGGAACGGCGGTTTACAAACCGCCGACTCAAAACGACGGCGGACTGGGGACCGCCGTTCCTTGAAGCGCCAGGTGATTTGAAGGCCAACAGGGGAAAACCGGCCTCCGGTTGCTCTTTACCCTCGTGGAAATAAGTTAGCCCCCTCGTGGACGACGACCGCAACGCCTTCGATAAACCCCGCCGTAACTGGCGTTGGTGGACGGCACGCGCTCTCCTGGCGCTGCTGGCGCTCGTCCTGATTTTTCATCGCCCCATCTTTTTCCGCATCGCACGCTCTTACGCCGATACCTATGCGGCCAAGGCGAACCTTAAGATCGATTGCACGCTCGAAGGCAGCCTTTTCACCAGCGTCGCGATCCGCAACCTGCATGTCTCGCCGATCGGGCCGACGATCGTCGAATCAATCGACGTCGATTACATCCGGGCGGACTACAGCCTCTGGGACTGGATGCTGCACGGGCCTACCGAGCTACTCAAGAATGCGGAGGTGCGGACGGCACGAATCGTTTTGGACCCGGCGAAAGCTTCCTTGAAACCGAAGATACCGCCGCCGGATGAGCGGCTGAGATTGTTCCCGGTGTTTCCAGAGCGGCTCCTGATTGCCGATACCAGCCTGCTCGTCCGTTCGACGACGGAAAAACCCGACTTCGTGCTCGAGCATTTCGCTCTCGCGTTGGATCCGAAGAACCCGGGCGAGCTGCGCGCGGCGATTTTGCAAATCCCGAACGCCGACGCCTGGCAAAACATTTCGGCGACGACTTCCTACACGAACAAGAACCTCGTGATTAGCGGGCTGAAGCTGGACGAACAAAACCAGATTCGACTGATTGCGTTCGACGCGTCGCATATCGCCGGCCGCTCTCTCGAAGTGGTGCTTGATGCTTCGCTCGCTGGTGGAACCATCGCCGGTTCTCTTGGGCTGAAGGAAACAGCGGAATCGTTGAACACGAAGCTGCGCCTCGTCGCGGAAAATGTTTCGCTCGATACCTTGCGCGGTTATCTCGGCCGGCCACCGGAATTCCTCGCAGGCGACGTCCAGCGTCTCGCCGTCGAAGCCGATGGCACGATCGACGCGCCCCGAACCTGGACCGGATCGCTCCAGGCGCAGGTCAACAATTTGCGCCAGGAGAATCTTTTCTTGGACCGGGTCGCCGTGAACGCGACCGCGCGCGACGGCGTAGCGACGGTTGATTCCGGCGAAGCGACCAACGGTTTGAACAAAATTGGCTTCAAAGGAACGACGGAACTTCCCAATCACATCCGGGAGTTTGGCCGTTACGGCGCCCGCTTCGAGTTCACCGGTTCACTCCCCGATCTGCAATCGCTGACCGCTCGTTTCGCGCAACCGATAACAGGCGCCGCAAACATTACCGGAACCGCCGAGATCAAGGACGCGGTCTTGCGGGCTGATCTGGCGTTTTCGGGAGGGCCGATCGCGTATGGCGATACGGGCGCGGCGCAGGCGACGGGAACAGTTAAAGCTTCGAAACAAATGCCGCCGGCCAACGAGCGGAAAATGTATTACACCGACTTGCATTCCCAGATCCACATCGAGATGACGGACGGGCATTCCGGCGAAAACCTGTTCGATTCCGCGGTCGCCGATATCACCAGCGACGGACCGAACGTCAAGGTCGAGCGCTTCGTGGCAATTCGGAAGGAAAACACCTTTACCGCTTCCGGCAGCTACGTGTTGCCGGACGATCTCGCGCAATTGCGAACGCAGCCGGCTGGCTTCACGATATCGCTAGGCGCGATTGAGCTGGGCGATTACTGGCCGGTCGATTCGCCGAACCGGATCACCGGCCCGGTCCAGGTTTTGGGGGAGGTCAAGACCACCAACGGAAAAGCGGACGGCCAGCTCTCGATCTACGGATCGAATCTGAAATTCCGGAACGTGACGATTCCGGAAGTCAGCGCGCAGGTCGTCATTTCCCGGAATGTCGCTTACCTGAACGATTTCACGGCGAAGCTGAACGAGCGCGATTACATCGCGGGCTACGGGATGTTTTCGCTTGATAAACCGTGGCATTACAGCGGCGTGTTATCCGCGAACGTCGCGGACCTGGCGCGCTTGAAACCGCTCCTCGTCGCGATGGGGAACAAGAACGACATCGGCGGATCGCTCGTGATCGACTGGCAGGGAAGCGGCGACGCCGCGGATTGGAAAAATTCCGGGTCGCTGAAATTAAAGCTCGAGAAAGGACGCTACGCGAATCTCAAGGCGCTCCAGGCGAATATCGACGCGGATTATTCGCCGGAAGGTCTCAACGTTCCGACCATCTTCCTCGGCAGCGACAAGATGAGCTTCCAGGCCATCCTGACGGCGAAGGATTCCACCCTTGAGATCAGCAAGGTCCAGATCGACCAGGGCCAGGCGAAGTACGCGACCGGTTATGTGTCACTGCCGTTCGTGTGGAAAAACATCGGCACCGGGAACCCGCTCTTCCCCTCGGACGGGAAAGTGCTGGTGACATTCCAATCCGAGAACCTGGATTTGAAAAAACTTTTCGCGGACCTGGGCGCGCCGCCGCTCGGCACCGGGCTGCTCAACGTGAAGCTCGACGCGAACGGGACTCTGGCGCAGGTCACCGGCCGGCTCGACGTGCAGATGCGCGATCTTCACAGCGCCGAGTATCCGAAACTCGAACCGGCGACGTTCGATATGGTGGCCGAGCTGCAGAACAACCAGCTCGCGTTCAACGGCAAATTGCAGCAGACCAAAATTCAGCCGGTCCTGATCACCGGAAATATTCCCTTCGACATTCCGAAGATGATCGAAGAAAAGCGGTTCAATGAGGAGACGCCGCTGACCGCCAAAGTGCAGATGCCGCGCAGCTCCGTGAATTTTCTCCGGCAATTTCTCCCGGGCATCACCCAGCTCGATGGCGATCTCGCCCTGGACGTGAACATCAATGGCACAATCGCGAAACCGGTGTTGAGCGGTTCCGGCGACATCACCATCAACATGGCGCGGTTTACCAACACGACCCTGCCGTCGGTAAGCGGTTTCCATTCCCGCATGAACTTCGTGGGCGACGTCCTCCATTTCGAACAATTCAATGGCGACCTCGCGGGCGGTCCGTTCTCGGTCGCGGGCCAGGTGACTTTCCCGAAATTGACCGAACCGAATCTCGATTTTCAAGTAAAGGCGCAGAGCGTCCTGGTGGCGCGCAACGATACCCTGACGGCGCGAGCGGACGCGGATGTGAAAGTCGTCGGGCCGCTCAAAACCGCCACCGTCACCGGCACCGTCGCCCTGACGAACAGTTCGTTGCTCAAGAACGTCGACCTGATCCCGATCGGACTTCCGGGACGGCCCGCGCCGCAGCCGCCGTCGGATCGTCCTGATTTTTCCGTGCCGCAACCGCCGATCCGCGATTGGAAATTCGACGTGATGGTGAAAACGAAAGATCCGTTCTTGATCCGCGGAAATCTCGCGAGCGGCGGCGCGATCGTGGACCTGCACGTGACCGGCACGGGTTTGCGTCCTGCGCTCCAAGGCGTCGTCCGGCTCGAGAAGGTCGAGGCGACGCTGCCGTTCAGCCGGCTCGAAATTTCCTCGGGGCTTCTCTACTTCGACCCGAGCGATTCGTTCAACCCGAAGATCGATTTGCAGGGCACCTCGCTGATTCGCGATTACACGGTGCACGTTTACGTCTTCGGCACCTCGCTCGCGCCCGAGGCCGTTTTCAGCAGCGAGCCGCCCTTGCCGCAGGAAGAGATCATTTCGCTTCTGGCTACCGGGACAACGCGCGAGGAACTGGTGGGCAACAACAACGTGCTGGCCGGACGCGCCGCCATGCTCCTGATCCAGCAGATGTACCGGAAGATTTTCAAGAAGGGCGAGGGGACCAAGAGCAACTCGGTCTTCGACAAGTTGCAGGTGGATGTGGGCAACGTCGATCCGAGAACAGGCCAGCAGACGGCGACCGCGCGGCTGAAGCTAAACGAACAGTTTATGTTGATCGGCGATCTCGAGGTGGGGGGAGATTTTCGCGGCATGGTAAAGTATCTGATCCGATTCAAGTAAAATGAGCCGCGCTATTTCCAAACTCAGACGCGCGGGCCGAACGGCCTGGTTGCAGATGGTCTCGTTAGGCCTGGCCATCGCGCTCTCGTTTGTCTGCGCGGCCGCCCTGGCGCAGACGGCGGTGAAAGTCCCGAAGGTTGAGGAGAAGGACAAGGCGGAGCGCGCGGTCAAAAAGGAGCAGGAAAAGAAAGCGCAGCGGACAAGCGTGATCGAATTCCGCGGGCAAAACGCTTTCAAGGAAAAGGAGCTACGCTCGGTATTGAAGGAACAGATCGTCACGATCGACCAGTACGGTCTCACGGCCGCACGCGGGGACGATGCCGCGTTTTTCCTGGAACTGTTTTATCGCAAGCACGGCTACGCCAAGGTCAGCGTGCGTTACACGATCGAATCGGGGGATCGTCTCGTGCTCGATATCAACGAAGGGCCGTTCGTTACGCTGGGCCTGGTAAATTTCGTCGGTAACCAGCATCAGACGTCGGAAATTCTATTTGATTACGCCGTCGGCCCGACGCGGGAACGCTATTCGAAACTGCAGAGCAAGCTTCCGTTCGTCGCCGCGGACGTGGAGGAAGGGGCCGATCTCGTTCACCGTCTCTACATCGCGAACGGCTATCTCGACGCGAAAGTGGAGAAACCGCTCTACCATTACGCGGACGATGCGTCGCGCGTCGATGCGACAATTCCCATCACCGAGGGCCGCCAGTATTCGTTCGGCCAAATCGCGTTTTCCGGCCAGACCATTTATGGGTCGGAGGCGTTGCAGGGCCAGATGCTCGACCTGGTTGAGCAGCCCTACACCGACGGGCGCGTCTCCGACATTCCGCGCCGGTTGCAGACCTATTATCGCGCTCGCGGTTATTACGAAGCGAAAGTCGATGCGACCGGGAACCCGGAAGCCGCGACGAACGGCAAAGTGCCGGTGTTCGTCTCGGTCACCCCCGGACCGCTTTATCATTTCGATGGCGTGACGGTCACAGGACTCCAGAAACTCCGGCCCGGTTACGTGACCAAGCGGTTCAGCAAATTCAGCGGCAAGACCTACAGCCCGGAGCTGGTGGACGAGAAGTTCCGCGAGCTGATGAAGTCCGGGTTGTTCACGGTCCTGCAAATCAAACCGACGCCGATCGGCGGGAACGCGTTGCGGCTCGACATTTCGGCGGAGGAAGCCAAGAGCAAGGAAGTGGGTCTGGCACTCGGCTACGGGTCCTATACCGGCGCGATTGTGGGTGCGAGTTATCGGGACCGCGATCTCTTTGGCTACGGCCGTCCGATCTCGACTTTGGCGGAATGGTCGGAGCGCGGTTACAAATGGGAAATTCTCTGGGAGGATCCGTATTTCTTTGACACCGATTTCGGGTTCAAGGCGAAACTCTCAGCCCTCACATTTGATTTCGACGGCTACGCCAAATTCGAGACGGGCCTGCGTCTCGATTTCACCCGGAAAATAACGAAGCAGTATGAGGTCGGTCTGGTTTTCTCGGCGCGACATGTGGAGGTGACCAGCTCCGATATCGATCCAATGCTCCTCGGCGACACCTCGTATTTCGTCAGCTCGATTGGTATCACCCAGACGCTCGACCTGCGCGACAGCAAGGTGAATCCAAGCCGCGGATTCGTGATGGATAATACTTTCGACTTCGCCACCGGCGCGATCGGGAGCAGCATCGATTTCATCCGCAGCACGGGGCGATTCACTTATTACATCCCGATCGGGCACGAGCCCGCGCCGGGACACCCGGATCGGCGGACGCTGCTCGCGCTCGGCGCCCGCGCGGGAATCATCCACAGCCTCGACGGCAACGGAACGGTGCCGGCGGAAATCCCGATCGACGAACGTTTCTTCAACGGCGGCAGCACCACCGTCCGCAGCTTTACCGAGCGCGATCTCGGGCCGCATTATCGCAGTCGCTCCATCGGCGGCGAATTTTTCACCGTATTCAATGTCGAGTACACCTTCCCGGTTTATGGCGAACTGTTGGGCGCCGTTTTCTTCGATGCCGGAAACCTGTTGCCGAACTCGACCGATCCGTTTCAGCGGGTCACGGCGGGACTGGACGATATGCGTTACGCCATCGGGGTGGGGTTGCGCTATAAATTGCCGATCGGTCCGGTACGGCTCGACTACGGCTACAATCCGGATCGGCGTGCCGGCGAAGATATGGGCGCGTTCAGTTTCAGCTTTGGTTTCGCGTTTTGATGGTAGGGCGTTTCTGTGAAACGCCATTCGAAGCGCGGCGGCTGACACAGGCGCCCTACAATTCATGAAACGCCGCAATATCTACAAAATCTTGTCGAAAGGATTGAACGCGATTGGATCAGCGACGGCACCTTGCCAGCCTAACGAATGAAATCAGAGACACCTGAAGCTGTCCCGGCCCTGGGCGACATTCCGCCGGAAGTTTTCCGCAAGCATCTCCACGAGATGGCGGATTGGATCGCGGATTATCGAGAGAAGATCGAAGAACGTCCGATCGCGCCGAACGCCAAGCCTGGCGCGGTGCTGGCGCAATTGGAGACAGCGCCGCCCGAAACGGGCACTTCGCTCGCGGAAATTTTTGCGGATATCGAACGCGTCATTGTGCCCGGGGTGGCGCACTGGGCGCATCCGCAATTCATGAGCTATTTCGGTTGCACCACGACGAGCCCAGGGATTCTCGCCGAGATGATTACCGCGGCGATGAACGTCAACGCGATGACCTGGCGCACATCGCCGGCCGCGACCGAACTGGAATCGCTCGTTCTCAATTGGCTGCGGCAATGGCTCGGCTTGCCCGATGAATTTACCGGCGTCGTCTACGACACCGCTTCCATCTCGACCATGCACGCGCTCGCCGTCGCGCGCGAGGAAGCGAGCACCTCGGTGCGAACGCTGGGTCTCTCTGGCCGCACCGAGTTGCCCATCTTTCGCATTTACGTTTCAGACCAGGCCCATAGTTCGGTCGAGAAAGGCGCGATCGCGCTCGGACTGGGCGAGCACAATGTCCGCAGGCTCAAGTGCGATTCGCAGTTTCGGATGAATGTCGCGGCCTTGCGCGAAGCCGTCGCGTCCGATCTCCGGCACGGATTCAAACCTCTCGCGGTCGTCGCGACGGTCGGGACCACCTCGACCGCCAGCGTCGATCCCGTGCGCGAAATCGCCGAGGTCTGCGCTCAACACCAGATGTGGCTCCACATCGATGCGGCCTACGGCGGCGGCCTCGCGCTTCTGCCCGAACATCAGTCGGTGACCGATGGCTGGGTGGAAGCCGACTCGCTCGTGATCAATCCGCACAAAATGTTGTTCGTGCCCTTCGATTTCAGCGCGCTTTATGTGCGCGATATCCAGCGGTTGCGCCGCCTGTTCACCCTCGCGCCCGAATACCTGCACCTGCGCGATCCCGCCGGCGCCGAGATTAACTACATGGATTACGGCGTTCAGTTGGGTCGCCGCTTCCGCGCTCTCAAAGCCTGGGTCGTCTGGCGCGCGTTCGGTCGCGAAGGAATCGCGGCGCGGATTCGTGAACACCTGCGCCTGGCCCAGCTCTTCGCGGGCTGGGTCAAGGAAGACCCGCGCTTTGAAATCTCGGCGCCGGTGATGATGGGCGTCGTCTGTTTCCGTCTCAAGGACGCCGACGACAAGGCCGCCGACAAAAAGAACAGCGAGACGGTGGCCAGCATCAATGCCTCCGGCAAGGCTTACCTGACCCAGACAAAATTGCGTGGCCGCATCGTCATGCGTCTCGGCCTCGGCAATATCCTCACCACCGAGGAGCACGTGCGCCGCGTCTGGGAAATTATTCGCGCGGCGACCTAGCCGACGATCCTGCCATCTCCCGGCCGCGGCCGCAGTTACTCAGAAAATATCTCCGACATTGCCGTCCCGGCGACGGAACAACCCAAAATCGCGTCCACTTTCTGGCCCCACGCCGTAAAAATGAACGCATTTTGGGCACGACCGGACAAGAACGTTACGGTGGTCACTGGTTTCGCCGTCGTGGCTGCCGACGTGCTGCCTCCCGGCACGCTCACGAGGGTCGCTTCCTGGCCTGGCAGTTTTAGAAGAAGGTTAAGTTCGAGCGAGGCCAAATTCTTTACGAAGAAGGAGGGACCGGAGGGGCTGCATTGAGCAAAAAGCTGGAAATCGCCTGCGCTAACGAGGAGGCGTGAGTGATTGAAGGTGCCGTTTTGATCAAGGTCGAAGGCATTAGCGTTGACAAAACCGTGTCCAGCGCCCGGAAGTCCTTGCGGACCGGTATCTCCTTTGTCGCCTTTAACGCCTTGCGGCCCTTGGATTCC
>JBEEHI010000014.1:0-5113 GCA_041167305.1 Verrucomicrobiota bacterium | reverse complement strand
AGCGCTTCCTGCATTTCGCCGGCGGGCGAGGGGACCCGTGTCAGTTGCAGGAAACGGCCGACGCCGTGTTCGAGATGGACGACGAAGTCGCCTTCGTTCAGCTCGCTGAAATCGATCTGGGCGCGGTGGCGGCTGAGTTGTTCCGCGCGTTGGAGCCGCCGGCGGCCGTGCGTCGTGTAGCGGCCGAACAGTTCCGCACCGGAAAGAACGACGAGTTTCCCATCCGGAAAAACAAAACCGCGCGGCAACGTGCCTTCGAGCAGCTCGATGCCGGCGATCGTGTCGCCCATGATCTCGCGGAAGCGCTCGATCTCGCCTTCGGTCTGGAAATAAATGACGATGCGGAACTCCGCGGCGCGCCAATCGCGCAGCCGCGCCGCGAACTGGGCCCGCTTCGCCTCGACCAGCATGAAATCGCCGACGGCGAAATCCCCGATGTCGCATTGGTCGAAAGCGCCGCGAAAATCCTCCGGTTCGTCTCCGCCCAGCCAGCCTTCACCAATCTGGATCTCGGCATCGCTGCCTGCCTCCCCGGGTTCGATCTCGATGCGCAGATGATCGGTCCCGACGTAATCGCGGACCGAAGCCGTTTGATTTTCCGCAGCCTCGAGCAGGATCTCGACGCTTTGCAGGTTGCGAATGGAGGTCTGGTTATCGACGTCGAATTCGCGAAGCGATTCGATGTCGTCGCCGAAGTATTCGATGCGGATTGGTCGCGCCGCCTGCCAGGAAAAGATGTCGAGGATGCCGCCCCGCACCGCGAACTGTCCGCGGGTCGTGGCTTGGGAGACACGTTCGTAGCTGGCGCCGACGAGCGCTTCGATCGTGCCCTCGAGCCGCGCTTGTTTTCCGCGCCGCAAGATGAGGACGGCTGCCTTCAGCGTCGCCGGATTAGGCGCAGGCTGATCGAGCGCGTCGCGCGTCGCGACGATGAGGTGCGGCCCTTTCTCGCGTTGAAGGCGATTGAGGAGCGCGAGCCGTTCCGCGGCGAGCTCCGGATCGGGCAGAATATTTTCGACGGCCGCGAATTCGGCTTCCGGGAGAAAAAGCGCGCTCGGCTCCCAGTTCAGCAAACTTTCGTAAAGGAGTTCCTGGGAGCGGACATTCGGGCACAACACCCAAACCGTTTTCCGGATTTCACTCGCGAGCGCCGCGACGAGGAACGCCTGGGCCGATTCCGCGACGTGAGAAAAAGCGATGGGGCGCACTCCTCCCGCGATCTCGCGGATTTTCTGCGAGATCGAGTCGGTGCACGTGACGATGGAGGGAAGCCGATCGCCTGACGATTCTTCCACCGTCCATGTTCGCCGGATCGCGGCGAACTTCAAACGGACTGGATTTCCCGGACTCTTGCTCTTGCTCCTGATCGTGATCCTAATCGCAGTCTTAGACCAGGATCATGAGCACGATCATGATCAGGAGCAGGAGCAGGAAGGGCATTACATCCGCCGCCCAACGGCTTCGGCGACGGCGCGAAGGCGAGGAACGAGATCGGCGAAAACTTCCGGCAGGATTGCTTGTTCGCCGTCGCTCTTGGCGAACTGGGGAGAATCATGGACTTCGATCATCACCGCATCGGCACCGGCGGCGACGGCGGCAAGCGCCATTTGCGGGACGAAGTCGCGAAGGCCGATTCCGTGAGTCGGGTCGACCACGACGGGCAGGTGGGTCTTGGATTTCAGCAGCGGGACGGCGTTGAGATCGAGCGTGTAACGAGTCGCGTTCTCGAAGGTGCGGATCCCGCGCTCGCACAGAAGCACGTTCATGTTGCCCTCACTCAAAATGTATTCGGCGCTCATGATGACGTCACTGATCGTGGCGCTGAATCCCCGTTTGAGCAGCACGGGCAGATGACTGCGGCCGACTTCTTTCAGGAGCGAAAAATTCTGCATGTTCCGCGTTCCGATCTGAAGGCAATCGGCGTATTTCTCAACGAGCGCCAGATCTCGCGCATCCATGATTTCGGTAATGACCGGCAGGCCGGTTTGACGCCGTGCTTCCGCCAGAAAACGGAGACCGTCCTCGCGCAGACCCTGGAAGCTGTAAGGCGAGGTGCGGGGCTTGAAGGCGCCGCCACGGAGAATATCAGCGCCTAATTCTTTGACGATGCCGGCAATAGAGGAGATCTGCTCCTGGCTTTCCACGGCGCAGGGGCCACAGATCAGCGCCACATTTTCGTCGCCGCCAATCTTCACGCCACCGATGGAAACCGGAGACGCCGAGCCGCGAAACTCAAATGAGGCAAGCTTGTATGGTTTCTCGAGCGGGATGATGGCTTCTACGCCCGGCATCGCCGCGAGCGGCTTTTCCCGGACCCGATCTTCCGCGCCGATCACCCCGATGATGACCCGCGATGCGCCGCGGCTGATCTGCGCGTCGAGGCCAAACTCGCGCACTCGCGCCACGACGCGTTCGATCTGGTCTTCGGTGGCGTTGGGTTGAGTAATGATGATCATGGCGTGGCTGGCGAGAGGACGATGATGTCGCTGCATGACGTGAAGTGCAAGCCGAGAGCCACCATTGTTCCCGGCGCCAGCCGCGATTGCCGCCGTTGTTTGAGGCGCCCGGCGCCGCGGAATTAGGCGTTGACCCTGGTCGGCCGTCCGTGTCAAAAATGCTCACGTTGCCCGGGACAATGCTATTTCGGCTGATGGTGCTGATCGGGGGCGCCACCCTTGTGTTGGCGAGGCCGACCTTCGCGGAGACACCGCCTCCGGTTACGCTCAATAACGTTTTCGATCCCGATTTGGCGGACGTTAAGCCGGCAGCTACGCAGGCGATCAAGGATGCAATCGGCAAAACCACAGCGAGCGAAGATGGTTGTTATCCTCCCCCGCTGGCGACCTTGACGGCTGAGGTCAAGGCGAGCGGCGATGCATCGTTCGAAGCCTCCCTGGGCAAGGCGCGCGCGGAGGCGCTGCAGCAGACCCTGGCCACCATGGGCTACGGCCAGGATCGAGCGAAGACCGCCTTCGCGAGCGGCAGCTCCGACAACGTGCAAGTCACCTACAAAACGTCGGAAAAAGACACGGACGCGCCTAGACTCAAGGTCACGTCGAATCCGCCGAAGGGCACGAAGGTCAAGGCCGGGGACAAGATCCATGTGACGATCATTGCGAGCGAACGGTATGCGGACGGTCACAAGACTTCGCCCACCGGAGTCCAGTCCATCCAGCTCACGGCGAACGATGGCTTGGTGAAGAGCAAGGACTACGGAAAACCTCCGCAGCCTTGTGCGCGCCAGACTCTCGAGGTGGATTACACAGTTCCGAATAATCCGCCGCCGGTCGTGCATCTCCACGCGCTGGCCGAGGATGGCGCCGGCAATCACGGTGGCGAAGACGCGGACTTCCCCACTGGCGACAAATGGGAAGGCACCTGGCATGTGACCGGTATCCACGATTCGCAACGCTATGGCGCCGTCGGAAAATTAGTGCGCCGTCAAGAAACGCTCGATGGTGCCTTCGCCTTTTACGTTTCCGGCGATGGCGTGATCAGCGGGGAGGGGCGTGCCAGCATCGACGACCCGCCAGGAGTCGCGGATGAGTGCACAACCACCGTCACTCCTTCGCATTTTGACGTGCCAGTCCACATCACCGGCACGACTAGCAAAACGGTGGACGGTCAACCTCTGCTCACTCTTGAGTTAAGGCCGGACAGTATCCCGTTAACTTTCACGTCCAAATGTCCCAAAGGCACCGGCACTTCTGCTTGCAACTGGCCCGAGTGCTCTGAGTCCCAGTGCGGTTGGAAGGTCACCATGCTCGCAAAAGATCCCTCAACGAAGGAAGAGGAAACTCTCCATGCCTGTGGGCCGAACAACCGCACCCAGGTCAAGGTCACCATCCACCGCGCCCAGCGCTAGGAACGAGTGCGCCGGGTTTGTCGACTAATGACTGATCGTTACGGGTGTACCTACCGAGACCGACCGGAAAAAGTTCTCGGCCATGAACTCCGGCATGCGGATGCAGCCGTGCGACGCCGGATAGCCGGGTAGATAACCGGCGTGCATGCCTGTCCCGCCGACAATGCGCATGAAATAAGGCATCGGTGCGCCTTTGAAATGCGTGCCGGGCGGCTTGGGATCCTTGCCGACGTCAACGTTCGCCATGACGACAGTGTCGGCCGAATCGACGTAATCACCGTATTGGCTTGAGACGTGATTCTGATCTTTTTGGATGATCGAAAACGATCCCGTCGTTGTCCCCATGCCCTCACGACCTGTCGAAAGCTGGGAGATGCCAACCAACTGTCCGCCTTTGTAAAAATAAGCTTTCTGTTCCCCGAGCTTGATCTTAACCGAAGGTTTTCCTGGGGTGCCGTCGCCGTCCCAATAGGAAACACTGTCGCGCGGCGCAGCATTGGAAACCGGCGTGTTGCCATAGACGCCGCCGAGATATTGCGACTGCGCCGTGCGCGGATCGTCTCCGTCACAACCGACGAGGAAAAGGGCGGCCGAAGCGGCGAGAAGAAGCGATGAACGGCGAAAAATTATGTGCGACATAAGCGGAATTAGAACGAGGCTTTACGGCGCGCAAAGTTGAAAGTCAAGATGACCGCAGACGTTGCACGCCTCGAGCTTTGACGGGAGGCGCTGGCTTGTATTCTGCTTTTTCTGGCAGAGAATTGCGACCGTTCGCCGCCTGCCACTCTCTCATGCCGACTTACGAATATTCTTGCGAGAAGTGCGCCGGCACCTTTGAGATCGTGCAATCGATGCGCGACGCGTCCCTGAAGGAATGTCCCAAGGAGCTTTGCCGCCAAAAAAAATGGGGACACGGCAAGGTGAAGCGGCAGATCGGGAGAGGCGCGGGACTGATCTTCAAGGGCTCCGGGTTCTACATCACGGATTATCGCAGCGATGCGTATCGCGAAGCGGCGAAAAAAGACGCGCCGTCCGCGCCAGCGACGGCCGACAAACCTGCCACCGCAAAAGAAGGCAAAGTCGCGGCTGCCTCGACGGCGCCGGCGAAGGCTGAACCGAAACCGAAGAAGCAAACTACGGAATGATCAAGCTCATCTGTCCGGAGTGCCGCCGCGAAAACGAGGCCGAGCGAATTTATTGTCACGATTGCGGAGCGCGCCTCGACCGAACGGCGCTCGCGAAAGAGGC
>JBEEHI010000013.1:0-4456 GCA_041167305.1 Verrucomicrobiota bacterium | reverse complement strand
TTGCTGATGCTTTCCACGATTTGTTCCCGGAATGATTTCATCACGGGCATCAGCGCCGCCAGGATCACGACGTCGTCCTCGGCAAACTCGGCCTGCGAATACTTTTGAATCTCCCGCAATTTCTTGCCTAGTTCGGATTTTGGCTCCGGCAATTGTTGGGAAAGCTTGCCCAGTTCCATGGCGAGTCGGGCGCGTTCCGCCGGGTCGGACGCTGCCTGGAGCGCTTGGGTTAACGCCAAACCTTTTTCCAGCAGAGGAATGATCTGCCCGGCTTCTTCAACTTCAACCCGGGTCACCTCAGTCGGCGGTATGTCGTTGGCCGCGGCGTAGTATTTGGTCAGGAACCGTTTCAGGATGGCTTCGGCATCCTGGCGAGCTTGCTTCGCTTTGGCCGCCGGAACACTGAGCGCCACGTTGTGCATGATCCGATAAAGATCAAAAAGCGAATCGCCTTCGTTTAGTTCAGCCGCCTGCTTGGCAAGCGAGTCAGCCAGATTGGAGAACTCCGCGTCGACAGCTTGGAGACGCTTGTTCACTTGGGAAAGCACGATGGAATTGAACGCGACGGAGAGCAGCGAGATCAGGAATCCTGCGAGCACGAAATTCTTCGAGGAAGTGAGGTTCATGTTGCTCCTTTTTGCGATCGGGCTCCGCGGATTCCAGGCGACCGGTTATACGCCCAGGTGTTGGCTCTAAGCAACCTAACGAGGATCGGTAGGTGGGCCAAATTTGTCCCCGGAAGCGACTGAACGGGAACGGATTCTGCTATAATTTCCATACTTCGGGCCCATTTCTCCAGGCCGAATTGCAGTCATTAAACATTCAAATCAAAACAATGAAATCTATTATCAAATACCTGAACCTCGTTTGCTGTGTCGGTCTCGCCACCGCTGTGACAGCCTTGGCGGAGCCAACACCTTCACCATCACCATCACCCTCTGCCACCGGCACGCCGGGGCACGAGCCAAGTCCGAGTCCCAGCCCTTCCTCCACGCCGCGACCCAGCCCAAGCCCTTCCCCGACACCGGGTGGAGATGATGATCATGAGCACGGCGAAGTCAGCCTGCGCGGAGTGTATGGGGCAACGACCCCGGCTGGTGCGCTCACCGTGTTTTGCATTGAGAAAAACACCTTCGTCCAAATCAATATGCTCGATATCGCTGGCCAGGTAATAGGCTTCGCGGAGGGCCCGTTGGTTAACGGCTATTTCTCCCTGACACTCACAACTGGCCAGGCCATTGTCGGCAAGGCAACCGAGAACGGCATTACGTTCACGCTGGCTGGACAACCATTCCAGGCTTCGCGTTTCGCTACGTTCGGCACGGATTCGAGGATCGCCGGGCGCTACTTCGGTGTCGCGCATGGGCCGACGGGAGAAAGCCAGGTCATGTTCATCATTGATTCGAGCAGGCACATCATCATGATCCAGCGCACAGGCACCGTTTTGACGGGCGGTTTTGGAACCGTGACCGCGCCGGTGTCGCCCGCGACTCAATACACCTTCACGCTTAACAGCGTTGTCGGAAGCAGCAGCCCGGTCACGGGAAGCTTCACGATCGACGACGGTGTCTTCACGGGCACGTTCCAAACCAGCGCCGGAACGTTTACCGTCAACACCTTCAAGAACTCGCTCTTCCACCGCATGGCGAACATCTCGACGCGCGGTTTGGTGGGAACGGGACAAGGCCAGCTGATCGGCGGTTTCATTATCACCGGCGGTCCGAAGCTGGTGATGATTCGCGCCATGGGACCATCGCTGGCTGCCTTCGGTGTTTCTCCGGCGCTCGCGAATCCGTCTGTCGCTCTCTATGCGAAAGGAACGCAGCTCGCGTCGAATGACGATTGGAAAACTAACGCGAACGTTGCTGACATCACGGCGAGCGGCATCGCACCGAACGACGATCTGGAATCAGCACTTTTGATTCGGCTCGAGCCGGGTGCCTATACGACTGTCGTTAGCGGCGTCGGCGGCACGACGGGAATCGGGCTCGTGGAAGTCTACGAGATCGGATCGGACTAGACTAACTGTCCTCGGAAAACAAAGGCCTCGCGTGGATCCCGGCGCGAGGCCTTCTGTTTGTACTTCAAAGCTGCGCGATCGCGTTGATCATCCGGCTGCGGAGTTTCGGGTCGGGCAGACGGCCGAGGCCGGCCTGCATATTATCTTCCAAATGGCGAACATTGCCCGTGGCGGGAATCGCGCAGGTCACGGCGGGATGCGCGATGATCCATTTGAGGAGGAATTGCGCCCACGAGCGGCAATCGAATTCGCCGGCCCACTCCGGCAGCGGTTTCTGTCGCACGCGCGAGAACAAATCGCCGCCGCCGAACGGCCGGTTCACTAGCACGGCCACGCCTCGCTCCTGTGCGAGCGGAAGAATTTCCTTCTCCGCCTCGCGTTCGCCTAACGAGTAATTGATTTGAAGGAAGTCGACCTTCTCGGTCCGGAGAAGCTTCGCGACTTCGGAGTAAGCGCTGGAATTGTAATGCGTGATCCCGAGATAACGGATGCGGCCTTGCTCCTTCCAATCTCGCAACGTGGCCAGATGCGTCCGGGCGTCGACGAGATTATGGACTTGCATTAGATCGACCTTCTTCGTCTGAAATTTTGCGAGAGACTTTTCCATCGACGCAATGCCTTCGTCTTTTCCGGTCGTCCATACTTTCGTGGCCAGAAAAAGAGATGGGTGGAGGCTGAGCTTGGTTGCAATCTCACCGATGACTTGTTCGGCGCGGCCGTACATCGGCGACGAATCCACCAGGCGGCCGCCGACCGCGACGAAACGCGAGAGCACTTCCTCGAGCGGCTGGCGTTGCGCCGCCTCCAGACCCACATCGAACACCTGCCAACTGCCCAAACCAATTACTGGAATTTTTTCGCCGGAAGAAGGGATCGCGCGTTGGAGCATTTGTTGCGGGGAATCCGGACTTGTTTTCTCAGCGGCCAAGGCTGTTCGCGTGAGTATTACACCAGCCGCGGTCTGGGCAAGCAGACGCGCGGCCTCGCGTCGCGACAAGTCTCGAGACTCCATTAGTAACGAAACTGGTAGTTCGCGCCCGACAGATTACCGACGTGTGTCACTCCCCCCGGCATAACCACGTAGCCGCGAAGTTTTCTCTGGTTCTGTTTCGAGACGAAGATTCCGCCATCGCGCGGTTCCCGGCCGCCGAAAGAGCGCTGATACAGTTTCACCGGGGCGCGATAGTAGTAGCCGTGGTGATCTTCGCTCTCGAGCGAGTAGAGGCCACGCGGAAAATGAATCGTCCCGGCGGAGGTGTTGGAAAGTAATGCGATAAACCGCGCGACCGTTGCCGTCGCAGCCGGATTAACGGGCTGGCGCCGATCCGTACCGCCGCAGCCGCCCAGGAATACGGCTGTCGTTAAGGCCATGACCAGGACGATGACGCGCATGGTTATTTCCAGCCGTGAAGAATCCCACCGATGATCCCGCCGCCGATGGTGCCGATGATCAAGATCGGCGCATAGGCCTTCGTTATGAGCGCGTCAGGAATGCTGAGAAGCAAACCGAAGACAATCCCGATGAACCATCCTGGCCATGGGAGTTGAACGCAGCCAATAACAAGGCCGATACCAAATCGGCTGATGAACGCCGCCAGCAGCGCCGTCGTCTTTTCTGGAAATTGCATCGGCAACATTGTCGCGACCACGACCGCCCCGAAGATAAGGCCACTGATTACCCCGCCGATAAGGTTACCCATCAGCCGATTCCATGCGCCCTTCGCCTCAGTGCGTCAATGACAAATCCGACTCCTTACCTGCCGGAACGCTTCGAGTTGCGTTTAAGGAGAACGGCGGGCATGCTCCTCGCCGCATGACATCGACGACGCGGAGAAATTTCATCAAAGTCTCGGCCGCGGCCGGGGGAGCACTTAGCCTGGGAGTTGTTTCGAAGGCCCGGGCCGCGGAGAAACCGAAGTCGCTCCGGATTTTGGTTCTCGGTGGCACCGGCTTCACCGGTCCCTTTCAAGTTCAATACGCACTGGAGCGCGGCCACAAGGTCACTGTGTTCAATCGCGGCAAAACCCATCCCGGCGAATTGCCAAAGGAAGTCGAGCAACTCATCGGCGATCGCAACGGCCAGCTCGATGCGCTCAAGAACCGCAAATGGGATGTGGCGATCGATAACCCGACCTCCGTCCCGGTCTGGGTCCGCGACGTCGGCCAGATCCTCAAAGGAAACGTCGATCGCTACGTCTTTATTTCCACGATCTCAGTTTACGGCGATACCAGCAAAGCCAACCTCGACGAATCCGCGCCGCTCGCGAAGTACAGCGGCGCAGACGCGATGAAGGAATCGCGCGATAGCATCATCGCCTCCAAGTTCCAGCTTTACGGTCCACTCAAGGCATTGTCGGAACAAGAAGCGGAAAAGTGGTTCCCGAAGCAGGCGCTCATCATCCGCCCTGGTCTTATCGTAGGACCGCGGGATGAAAC
>JBEEHI010000012.1:0-2653 GCA_041167305.1 Verrucomicrobiota bacterium | reverse complement strand
CGACGATGGACCGCGTGAAGGGCGCCATTTTTTCCAGCCTCGGCGAGGAAATAATCGACGCGCGAGTGCTCGATTTGTTTGCCGGCACCGGTGGGTTGGGCATCGAAGCGCTGAGCCGCGGCGCGGCGTCCGCGTTATTTGTGGAAGAGAACTCCAGCGCGGCCTCGACCATCGAATGCAATCTGGCGCGCACGAAGCTCGAAGGCCGCGTGCGCAAGCAGGACGTCTTCGCTTTCTTGAAGTCGACGCAAACGCCGGAGCCGTTTCGGATCATCTTCGCGGACCCGCCCTATGAAAAAGCAAAGTCAGGTGGCGCATTCACCCAGCTCTTGCTCGAAAGCCCGGAGCTTGCCGGGATGCTCGACGGAGGGGGATTCTTTGTCCTGGAGAAACGGCCGGGGGAAAAGATGGCGGCGACGCCGTTGTGGAATGTCACGCGCGCCAAGAAATACGGCGCGACCGAAGTGTTGTTTTTGCAGCGCTCCACATGATTCGCTTCATTTACAATTTTCTCTATCCGCTCGGCCTGCTCTTTTTTCTTCCGGGGCAAATCACGAAGCTCGTTCGCCGCGGAAATTACCGGCACAAGTTCGGACAGCGTTTCGGTCTCTATGACGCCGAGGTTCGCGCCCGCCTCGCCTTGCATCGCTGCACCTGGATCCACGCTGTCAGTGTCGGTGAGGTCGCGATCGCGCTGAAGTTATCGGCCAAGCTCCGTGAACTCGATCCGGATTTTTTCTGCGTGCTGACTACCACGACGACGACCGGGTTCCACGTCGCGAACTCAGAAGCCGGTGAGCGCATGGAAGTCCTCTACAGCCCGCTCGATTTCTGGCCGATCATGCGCCGCGCCTTCGCGGTGATCCATCCGGTCCGGATCGTGTTAGTCGAAGCCGAAGTCTGGCCGAACCTGGCGGCAGAAGCGCGCAATCGACGGATTCCTCTCGCGCTGGTCAACGCCCGACTGTCGAAGCGGTCCGAAGCGCGCTTCCAACGTTTTCGTTCTCTCATCGCTCCCACCTTCCGTTGTCTCGACGCGATCTGCGTCCAGGAGCCGGACGACGTGGAACGCTGGGTGGCCCTCGGTGTTTCACGCGAACGCATTCATCTGGTCGGCAGCATCAAGTACGATCCGGCCGAGGTACGGCTGAACCCCGATCTTCCGCTCGAAATTCTCCGCAGCTTTGGGATCGACCGCGACAGCCCGATTCTCTTCGGCGGAAGCACGCATGCTGGCGAAGAGGAAATCCTTGGCGAAATCTTTCAACGTCTTCGGGCGGACTTTCCCGCCTTCACTTTGATCGTCGCACCGCGACACGTGGAACGGGCCGGCGAAATCCGTGGCCGCCTCCAGCGACTCGGCCTGAATGTTGGTCTGCGCAGCGAAGCTGGCGAAACCCGGACTTCACCGCCCGACTGTCTCCTCCTCGATACCACCGGCGAGCTCCAACATTGGTACGCCGTGGCGACGATTGTGTTCGTCGGCAAAAGCCTGACCGCGCGCGGCGGACAAAACCCGGTCGAACCAATTCTTGCCGGCAAACCTGTTCTCTTCGGTCCGCACATGGAAAACTTTTCCGCGCTCGCCCAGGCGCTCATCGCGAACAAGGCCGCCGTGCAGGTGCGCGATCCGAATTCTTTGCAGGAACAAATCGCCTGGCTTCTGCGCGACCGGGAAGCTGCGTTACGGCTGGTCGCCAACGCCCAATCCGTCCTCGCCCGGCACCATGGCGCCACAGCGCGGACCGCCGCTCTTGTGGTTGAGTTAAAGCCAGCTTCATGAACATCCGGCATTTTCTCAGGGTTCTGGCTCGGTCGAGGTCATTGCGATTTTCGCTCGATGTCGTGCGCGCCCGCACTCTGGCGCTCGCCGGTGTCCGCGGCCAGCCGCTGGCGAAATTGCGCTGGCGCGGCCGCGACGTTTTTTATCGGCCAGCCACGTCTGATCCTCTCGCCATTTACCAAGTGCTGCTCCGGCAGCGCGGCAAAGCGGAGTATTACCTGCCGCCAAAACTGCAGCCTGAAGTCATCCTGGATATCGGGAGCAACATAGGCGCTTCGATTCTGTTTTTTCACGAGCAATTTCCAGCCGCTCGGATTTACGGCTTCGAACCAAACCCCGAAACGTTTCGAGTCCTGCAAAAAAACGTCGGATCGCTTCCGTCGGTCAAAGTTTTCAATTACGGCCTGGGCGCGGCCGACGCGACCATTGCGGTCCCATTCGATGGCGCCGATTTCAGCCGTTTCATGTCGAAGGACAAAACCGCGGAGTGGTCCGGCCCGCTATCCCCGACCTCCTGCCCGATTAGGCACGCCGGCGACGTCGTGAGGAACCTCGGCCTAACGAAAGTCGACCTGATCAAGATCGATTGCGAAGGCGCCGAGTACGATGTGTTGACCTCGTTGCCGCCGGACCTGCTGCGCCAAACCAAATGGATCGTCGGCGAGATGCACGACGAACTGGCCTTCCCGTTACTGGCGCTGCTCGCCCCGCATTTCGACCTCGATCTGAAGAAGAGAATGTTCGCGCCCTTCTTCCGTTTCCACGCCTGCAATCAAGCCTGCGTCCACCAATTACGCGGCACCTTCGATCGCAATTCGCTGCAGCGTTAATTTAGCGTCTCGCTTATTCGAGCGCGTAGACTTCGACAAG
>JBEEHI010000011.1:0-13778 GCA_041167305.1 Verrucomicrobiota bacterium | reverse complement strand
GCGCCTGACGAGCGAGGCCCAGCCAGGGAAGGATGCCGGCTGGATTACGAGCGCAACTAATAGCGATCGCTTTGGCGAGATCGCACTCGGTTTTGTGAAACGTGGATTCAACGAGACCGGCACGCGGCTTCTCGCGGGAGACGTACCCGTTCAGGTCGCTCCATTGCCGTTTATTTGAGATATGTCCGCTGTCACGCTTAAGAACATCGGTGGCGCCGATCTCGCGATCCGCGATCGGGAGTTCGTCGTCCTCACGGGCCCGGTTGGCTGCGGCACTTCCGCCCTCATTCGTATGATCGCCGGCCTGGCGGAGATCTCGAAGGGTGACCTTCTTTTTGACGAGCGCCGCATCAACGACGTTCCGTCTAACGATCGGGATATTGCGTTGCTCGCGCATGATTACACGCCGTATCCCGGCATGACCGTCTCCGAAAATCTGGCAATTGGATTGCAGCGCCGGAAATTTGCGAGCGGCGAAATCAAGAAACGCGTCACGGCCGTCGCCGAAACGCTTGGGTTGCAGGACCAGTTGTCAGCGAAGCCGGAATCTCTTTCACCGGAACAGCAACGAATCGTGGGCCTCGCTCGCGTGATGGTGCGCCAGCCGAAGGTGTATCTCTTCGACGAACCGTTCGCGGATCTCCAGCCTGCCGCTGCGAGCCGCGGGCGAGCGGCAATCGCCGCGCTACGCTTGCGTGCTTCGTCGACGATTCTCTATGCTACGAGCGATCCAGTGGAAGCGCTGGCGTTCGGCGCGCGGACCGTCATCTTGGAGGAGGGGGTCGCGCAGCAGGATGCTGATGCGCAAGCGATCTTCGACGAACCCGCCAACTTATTTGTGGCGAAATTCTTCGGTGATCCGCCCATGAACCTGGTGCACGGCACGCTGAAGCAGGAGCGCGACGCCGTTCTTTTTTCCGAAGCCGGTGATGGAACGATCGCCATCCGTTGGCCGGCGTCGCGTTTTGCCGGCGGGAAGGCACCTATCGGCGGTCCGGCGGTGCTCGGGTTCCGTCCGCAGGCTGTCGAGATCGCGGGCGCCGCCGGGGAGGTGGATCGTTCCTCAAACGCTTTCCGGGCCTTGGTCGATCGGTCCGAGCCAAAGGGCGAGGAGACAGACCTTTATCTTCGGACCGGGGCTCACGATTTGATCTGCCGGAGCCGCCGTTGGGCGGGACAGGCCGAAGCCGGGCACCGGTTCCAATTCGAGATTGAACTGGAAAAAACCCATCTTTTTGACGCGGTTTCCGGAGGCAGGATTATGGCGGAATCGTAATCTCTTTTGCTCCTGAATCTTGCGTAAAATTTGTATTGCCTTTCCAAGTTGCGCGCGGGTAATCTCGGCCCGCATCTACCGAGGAGCCCCGCAGTGAACCAACAATTACTTGCCGAAATTGGCCGCACCCAGCGGCTCGAAATTCTTAACACGCTCAAGCGCACCAAAGGCCTGTCCGTTAACGAGCTCGTGGCGCGCATGAAAATGAGCTACATGGGCATCAAGCAGCATTGCCTTACGCTCGAGCGCGACGGTTACCTCGACACCTGGCGACGCCCGCAAAAAATGGGCCGGCCGGAGATGGTCTATCGCCTCACGCGCCGCACCCACGATCTTTTCCCCTGCGATAGTAACGATTTCACCCTCGAACTGCTCAAGTCGATCAAGGAAGTGCATGGACCGAATGGGCCGGAGAAAATGTTGTTCAATGTCTTCGAACGGAAAACGGCCGGCCTGAAAGCGAAGGTCAAGGGCGACAACGTCGTCGAGCGTGCGAAATGGCTCGCCGCCCAGCGGGAAAAGGAAGGCTACATGTCGCAGTTTGTGGCCGACGAAAAAGAGGGCGGCCCGCAGATCCTCGAATGCCATTCCCCCATCCTGAATTTGCTCGACCAGTATCCGATTATCGGCCGCCTCGAGAAAGACATGGTCGCAGGCGTCCTCGGGACGGAAGTGCGCCGCGAAGAGACCCGCACGTCGGGGCTCTACGAGTGCGCCTTCTATTTCGCGGTCTGAGTTGCGATAACCGCCCGGTTGTCATCCCGAGGCTGGCGCAACGCGCCGAGGGACCTCTCCAGCGTAAGTTCGGCTTTCGCCAGCCACCACGCGTTTAATGACGTGGTGAATTGGTTGTTTCGCGGTAGCGGTTGAGCGCGTGCGAGGTCCCTCGTCCGGCAGCTGTCGGACTCGGGATGACACAGAATATTGCGCGGACAGAATTCGCCCTTTCGCCCGGGGCGAATCTCAGTTGATTGATGGCCCCATGCTTCGGGCTTTTCCCACCGCCGTCATAGAGAATCTCCAGCCGCTCGTCGATGGCGGGCGCTACATGGTTAAACGGGTGGTCGGCGACGACCTCGCGGTCGAGGCGGATGTTTTCAAGGATGGCCACGACGTTGTCGCGGCTGCGTTGAAGTGGCGGAGGCTTGGCGAAACGGCCTGGCACGAGACTCCGATGGCGCACGTCGATAACGACCGCTGGCGCGGCGTCTGCACTCTCTACGAAAACGCCATCTACGAATACACGGTCGAGGCCTGGACCGATACGTTCGGCGGCTGGCAACACGAGTTTGCGGCGAAATTCGACGCCGAAATCGCGAACCTTTCCAGCGAGATCCTTGAGGGCGCCGCTTTGCTCGATGATGCGGCGGCGCGAGCGACGACTCTTGCCGACGCCGATCGGTTGCGCGAGCTGGCCAACACGATGCGAGCGGCCGAGCCCGCCGAGGTGAACGAGATCGCGCATTCGGGCGAGCTGGAAGTGCTGATGGCCACCTATCCGGATCGCGCCAGCTCCACGCAATACGGCCCCGCGCCCCGCGTGGTGGTGGATCGGAAGGAAGCGCGCACCGCGGCCTGGTATGAATTCTTTCCCCGCTCCGCCGAAGGATGGCCTGATCGCGGCTCGACGTTTCGCGATTGTTTGCCCCGCGTCGATGACGCAAAGGCGATGGGATTCGACGTCATTTATTTTCCGCCGATCCATCCCATCGGCCATACGAATCGCAAGGGGCGGAACAATTCTGTGACCTGCGAGCCCGGCGAACCCGGCGTGCCGTATGCGATCGGCGGCGAGTTGGGCGGGCACAAGGCGATCGAGCCGGCGCTCGGCACTTTCGAGGATTTTGCCTGGCTCGAGAACGAAATCCGGAGCCGCGGGATGGAGATCGCGCTCGATTTCGCCATCAACTGTTCGCCGGACCATCCCTACGTCCGGGAACATCCGGAGTGGTTCTACAAACGCCCGGACGGCACGATCAAATACGCGGAGAATCCGCCGAAGAAATACGAAGACATTTATCCGCTGAATTTCCGCTGTGAGAATTGGCGCGCGCTCTGGGAAGAGATGAAGAGCATCATTCTCTTCTGGGCCGAGCGAGGCGTCCGCATTTTCCGCGTCGACAATCCGCACACCAAGCCGGTCGCGTTCTGGGAGTTTCTGATCACCGGTGTCCGCACCCAATACCCTGATACGATCTTTCTCTCGGAAGCGTTCACCCGGCCGAAGATGATGAAGGCGCTGGCCAAGGCCGGGTTCAGCCAGAGCTACACCTACTTCACCTGGCGGACGGCGAAGGCTGAGCTGACCGAATATTTCACCGAGCTGACCCAGACCGAGATGCGCGAATATTTCCGCGGCAATCTTTTCACCAACACGCCGGACATCCTGCCGCTTCACTTGCAAGAAGGCGGCCGGCCGATGTTCATGATCCGGTCGGTCCTGGCGGCGACGCTCTCGAGTGTCTACGGGATCTACAGCGGGTTCGAGTTATGTGAGAGCGCCGCCCTGCCCGGCCGCGAGGAGTATTCCGATTCGGAAAAGTATCAGTTCAAGGAACGCGACTGGGACGCGCCCGGGAACATCAAGGACTGGATCATGCAGGTGAACCGGATCCGGAAAGAGAACCGCGCCCTCCAGCTCTACGATAACCTCCGTTTCTATCGCGCAGATAATCCCTCAATCATCTGCTACGCCAAAATGACCGAGGCGCGCGACAACATCATCCTCGTTATCGTTAATCTCGATCCCGTCCGATCGCAGAACTCCTACGTTTACATCCCGCTCTCCGATTTCGGCCCGATGGATTCCGATGTCTACCAGGTCCACGACCTCCTGACCGACGCTCGCTACCTCTGGCGCGGTGAACGGAATTACGTCGAGCTCAACCCGGCCATCCAGCCCGCCCACATCTTCCGGGTCCGCCGCTGGCTCGCCGGGGAAAAGTTTATTTGAAACACATCGCGTGATTCTCGGCAACAGAGCCATCGCTTTCCGCCAGTAGCGAAGTTCCGCGAAGACTCGATCACTGCAGATTGTAGATCTCAGCCATCCCAACTCCGGTGCCGCCGTTTTTCCCCGCGACGATCGCGGTGTAGGTCCCGGGCGACAGTCTTATTGCAAGCGCTGATTCCAGATCATTTCGCGGCGCGAACCCCGCCGCTGTGAGTTGGGCGGCTTGAGCCGGATTGTCCTGCCAATTGTCGTTGAATGCGACCATGGCGCCATTGCCGTCTCGCACTTCGAGGGTTGGATCGGCCAGGACGTTGGTAACACCCAGAGGCGCCAGCGAAGGTCCCATCGCCCGCACGATCATCTGCGGACTGCCGTCCGCTCCGCCGAGAATGAATCCGGCGATCACGACGTTGTCACCGGTCTCGACGAACGCGCGCGTGCTTAGGTTCGCCAGCTTTGCATCGGCGCTTTGATCCAAATCATATACTTCCACCAAGGCCAGCCCCGTCCCGTTCGATTTGCCTTTAACCACCGCGGTGTAGCCGGCCGGAGGGAGCGTGGCCACGATCGCCGATTCGAGGTCATCCTGGGGCGGAATTCCACTGGCTTGGATAAGGAGCGCCTGGTCCGGATTTTCCCTCCAGTTGTCGTTCGACAAAATCAAGGAACCGTCGGGGCCATGCAACTCGAGCACCGGGTCGGCGAGCACGCCAGACAGGCCGGATTTCGCCAGGGAAGGGCCAAGGGCTCGAACGATTACCTTCTTGGAAGCATTGCCGGTCACAATGAAACCCCCGATCATGACGTTGTCGCCCGTCTGGACGCGCGACCGGGTCGAGACGTTTAACGATGTCGCGGGCGTTGGTGTAGGAGTGGAAGTCGGCGTCGCGGTTGGCGTTGCCGTAGCGGTGGCCGTCGGTGTTGGAGTTGGCATTGCCGACGGGTCGTAGAGTTCACAGCTCGCGAGAGCGACACTGTTATCATAGCCGGCTGCGATAAGCACCTTGCCGTTGGGCAGTAATGTTGCTGTGTGATATTCCCGGGCGGTGGCAAGGCTGCTGGTCGTTGTCCAAGTTCCGCTCGCTGGGTCGTAGAGCTCCGCGGACGCGACAGGTCCGCCCGGGCCGCCACCACCTGCCACAAGCACCTTGCCGTTGGACAACAATGTGGCCGTGTGACTAAAGCGCGCGCTACCCATGCCGCCTGTGGCCGTCCAAGTCCCGCTCGCCGGATCGTATAACTCCGCGCTCGCAAAATAACCGCCGCTAACAAGTACCTTGCCGTTCAGCAGCAACGTTGCGGTGTGGTCCATGCGACGCTGCAGGAGGCTACCGGTGTCCGTCCAAGTCCCGTTTACCCCGTTCGCCGGGTCGTATAGCTCCGCGCTCGCGACGACGCCATCCGTGCTACCATTATTACCGCCGGCGACGAGAACCTTCCCGCTGGGCAATAGCGTCGCTGTGTTGCGACCGAGCGCGGGGCCGGGGTTGCCGGTTGCGGTCCAAGTCTCGCTTGTGGGATCGTACAGTTCCGCGCTGGCGGGAGGGGGGCCACCATAATATCCCGCGGCGAGCACCTTGCCATTCGGCAGCAAGGTCGCGGTGTGCGATACGCGTGCGCCCGCGAGGCTGCCGGTCGCCTTCCAAGTCCCATTCGCCGGGTCGTACAGTTCGGCGCTGGCGAGACCGTCGCGACCGCTGGAATTCGCACCTCCCGCGACGAGCACCTTTCCATTAGGCAGTAACGTCGCCGTGTGAAAACTGCGCGCGGTGACGAGGTTGCCCGTCGCTGTCCAGGTTCCGGTCGCTGGATCGTACAGTTCCGCACTCGCCAGAAAGTAAGGGCTGTTGGCGATGACTTGAGAACCTCCTGCGACAAGCACCTTGCCGTTGGGCAGCAACGTTGCCGTGTGCCCCAGCCGGGCCGTTCCCAGGCTGCCTGTATTCTCAAAAGCTAACAGCGTCCCGGCCGTCATCTGCATGAGAACCAGTCCCGCCGCGAAAAGCAGAAGAGAGAGCGCGAGCCGCCGCGGAAACCTGGAGACGCGAAGCGCAGGCATAATTGGAGGGTGTACTTGCACTTGACGCATTGGAGGGCCTTTCACGTAAGATACTATAATAGACCGAGGGAGATTGCCAACTGCGCAGACGGCGGGCCGGGGAGAAGTTTGTTTGAACAAGGATGGGCCGAGAGCCGTCTCTCGTCTGACCGTCATTTGCATGTCTCGAACTGGACGCCTATCGTAACAGCACTTTCGGAATGAATATTTTCTCGCTGTTCGCGGGCACCGCAATGCCTTTCCTGGCCCAGACTTCGGCGCCATCAGCTCCGGATTTGCCGCATACTCAATCGATCCTCGAAACGCTCCGCGCCGCCGGGCCGGTGATGTATGTCCTGCTCGCCATGTCGATCATTCTGGTGATGCTTGTGGTGACTTATTTTCTGACCATTCGTCGCGGTGCGGTCGTCTCCAGCGGATTCATGGCGACGGCGGACGCACTCCTGCGCAAGCGCGATTATCTCGGCCTCCTTGCGGTTTCCAATCGCCACGGCGAAGCGGTTGCCCGCGTCGTCCAGAAGGTACTCGATTTCACGACGAAGAACCCAAGCGCCGATTTCGCCCAGGTGCGCGAGATTGCTGAGACGGAAGGAACGCGGGTGGCGTCTAGTTTGAACCATCGGGTTATTTATCTCGCCGATATCGGGACGATTGCGCCGATGTTGGGACTGCTCGGCACGGTCTTCGGCATCATCACTTCTTTCAGCGCCCTCGGTTCCGACCTCGGCACGCATCGTTATGCGATGCTCTCGAGCGGCGTCAGTACCGCGCTCGTAAATACGGCAGCGGGTCTGGCTGTCGGCATCCCTGGAATGATTTTCTACGCCTATTTCCGCGGGAAGGTGCAGCGGATTATTTCCGACTTGGAATCAGCCGTGACCCACATCCTGGCTCTGCTGTCGTTGCAGTACAACAAACGGATGCCAGAGCGGACCCCCGTCCTGCTCGAAGATGAATTCTAGGTCTTCGGCAGGCGTCTGACACAGACGCCCTACAAACATGAATTTACGGAGACACGCCACCCCGCACCATCCGGGCATTCAGCTAGCGCCGCTCGTGGACGTTCTCCTTCTGCTTCTGATTTTCTTTCTGCTCACTTGGAACGCGGCCCGGAACGAGAACGAACTCGACGTCAAAGTTCCGAAAGCTTCGTCGGCAAAAGAGAAAACGGCGACGATGGGCGACGTTGTCGTTAATGTAAAAGCGGACGGCAACGTGGTGGTCAATCGGCGGACGCTAAGCACGACCGAGCTGAGCGACATGCTGAAAAATCTCGTCCAGCTTTATCCCGAACAGGCCGTCGTGATTCGGGGCGATGAAACCGGCGCCTACAAGCACATCGTCAACGTGCTAAACATTTGCAGCGAATCAGGCGTGACGAACGTCGCTTTCGCCACGGCAAAATGAAAACGCAGTGGGGCGCGGTTTGCCTCGTGCAAGCGGTGCTGATGTTTTTCGCGGCGCTTCCCTTTGCCGTCGCGCAGCAGAAAACTCCGGAGGTTCGCCGTGCCCAGCCGGTCGACGAACCGCCGACGCCGAAAGCGGTGCCGTTCGACACGCCGGCTCCATCGGCCAAACCGCGGCGCAGTCCGCCGGAACCAACGGTCGCGCCGAAGCCGCGCACGGACGAGCCGGAAGGTCCCGCGACTGAACCCGAGGCCTCGGACCGCCGGCAACTGGATTATGCGAATGGCCTGTTCTCCCGAAAGCTCTACGATCTCGCCGCGCCGGAATACGAAAAATTCCTGGGCCAATACCCGGGGGCGCCTGGGCGTTCGAGCGCTTACTTTTATCTGGCGGAATGTTATCGAGCGCTGAATAAAACCGGCGCGGCGCGGACGAGTTTCCAAAACGTGCTCGACAATTATGCCGACAGCGAATTCGCGGGGCCCGCTGCCTACGGCATCGCTGAGATTCTTTTCGGCCTCAAGGATTATGCGGGAGCGCTGGTGCTGTTTCACAAGGCCGGAGCGAAATCGAAGGAGCCGGCACTCGCGCTTTCGGCGAAATATTTCGAGGCGCGCTGCCTGGAAAACGTCGATCGCAAGGACGAAGCGCTGAATCTGTATCAGCAGGTAGCGGAGACGAAGAACCCGAATCCGTATCGCGAAGATGCGCGGATGGCGGCCGGGACGATTGCGCTGGCGCGCGGACGAAAGCTTGATGCCTTCCGGAATTACGAAGCGCTTGCGAACGAAACCCAGAAGCCGGCGCTGAAGGCGGAAGCGACGGTGCGCGCCGGCATGGTCGCGGTGGATTTGCAGCAGACGGAGAAGGGAAAGACCGACAAGGCGATGGCGGAGAAGGCGCTGAGCTTGTTGCAGAAAGGCCGGTCGTTGCCGGAAGCGGGTAAATGGAAAGCGATCGCTGAGGTCGGGTTGGTGCGGCTGCAATATCAATCCGGCCAATACGACAAGGTGCTCGCCGAATACAAACGCGCTGAGAAAGAGATCCCTGAGGAAGTGCGCGCCGAAATGATGCTGATCGTGGGGAACAGCCATCGCCAGCTGGGGCACACGAAAGAGGCCGACGAGGTTTACCGGCAGATCATCGACAAGTATCCGGCGAAGGAAGAAGCGAAGGACGCGCAATACCAGCGCCTGATCAATTTCTACAACACGAATTCACCGACGTTGCTCACCGAAATCGACAGCTACGTTGCCTCGAATCCGACGCCGGAACGAGCCGACCAGGCGAAGCTCCTCAAGGCCGAGCATTATTACAAGGCACAGAACTTCGTGGACGCGGCGCCGATCTACAACGAACTCCGTGCTTCGCATTTGTCGCCGAAGTTGCGCTCGGAAGCGGCTTACAAGCTGGGCTGGTGTTACGTCCAGCTCAAGGATGGCGTGAATGTTATCGAGGCCTTCGATTACTTCGTGAAGGCGTTTCCCGACAGCCCGCAGATGCCTTCGGCGTTGACGCAGCGCGCGCTGGCCAGCCAGGCGAACAAGAATTACGACGCGGCGCTGGACGATCTGAATACGCTCCTGACCAAATATCCTGCCGCGCGCGAACGGGAAGCGGCGCTCCAGCAGAAGGCGCTCATCCTCGGGCAGAAGGACGATCCGAAAGGCATGTCCGACGCGTTCCGCCAGTTGTTGAAGGAATTCCCGAAGAGCACCGTCGCCGCGCAGGCGAATTATTACATCGGGAAAGCCGCGTTCGAAGCGAAGGATTACAAGGGCGCCATCGCGTCACTTGAGGCTGCGCGCCAGCTCAACAAGGAACAGTACTACAACCTGGCGACGCTCCGGATTGTCTCCTCGTTTTTTTACCTGAAGGACCGCGCTGCCCTGAGCAAGGAAGTGGATGCGTTCGTCGCGAACACTCCCGACGCCAGGATTCCGGCGGAGATCCTGGAGTGGCTGGGATTGGAGTACTACAACGAAAAGAACTACGCGGCGGCAGCGAAGTATCTGACCCTCCTCGGGAAAGTCGAAAGTCTCGGGAACGTGAAGCCGGACTTCTGGTTCTACCTCGCGGATGCGCAAACGAAGCAGAAGAACTTCGCCGAAGCCGAAGCCGCCTACGAAAAATATCTCCAAGTCGCGACCGATCCGGCGGCGAAAGCGAAAACGTTGCTGGCGCTCGGGGCCGCAAAGATTTCCTCGCACAAACCGGATGAGGCGCAAAAGATCGCGGAAGAGATCATGCGACTCCAACCGGAGGGACGCGTGAATGCCGAGGCGCGGTTGCTCGCAGGCGACGTGCAGCTCGAGCGGCAGAATTTCGACGAGGCCGGCAAGGCCTTCATGGGCGTCGCGCTGCTTTACGACGATCCCGCCATTACGCCGCGCGCCCTGCAAAAGGCAGCGGTCGCATATCAAAAGGCCGGAAAGAAAGAGGAAGCCGATCGCGTGGCGAAACAGCTCCACGAAAAGTATCCAGACTTCGCCGGCGGCTGATTAGTTGATCGCCAGGACTTCAATCGGCAGCGCGGCCAGAAATTCGCTCGCGTTGTCGATCTGCAATACGGGCCTGGCCAGATGCGCGGCGAGGAAGCTAGCATCTGGCGTCGGCGCGTTGCCAGCCTGGGCGACGATTTCAGAATCGGCGAGGTGTTCGACGACGCAGGAAACCTTCGCTGTGAGATTGCGGGTGTCCGTAAATTGGACCGTCGCAATCCCGGGCGCGGTCGCTTCAACATAAGGCGAGAGCGTTCCCGCAAAATGAAGCAGGATGTCCTGCAGAAGTTTTTCCTGCGAAGGACTCCGGACCTTGATCACGAGATCCAGATACCGCGCCAGGCCCTGACTCGGCGTCATCCCGATTCGCACCCCCGATTTTTCCGCGGCGGAATTGAGCTGAATAATGACCGCCTTTTTTTCCTGGTCGTCGATCAAGGCGACCGGTTTGCCGGATAACTCCGGCTGGTGCCGCAGCGCCGCCTGCAAATAAAAATCGGGCAGATAAATGGTCGCGAACATTAGCCGGCCGTTGCCATAATTTCTCTGGGCCCGTGCACGCGTTCCACCTGGATGTTGAGCCGGGCGGTCAGGTCCGGCTGGTCCAAATCACTCAGGCGCCAGGCATTCTCGAGAGACAATTTCAGTTGTGCGCTGCTGATCATGTTCCGGCGGGTCAGCACCAGAAAAGCGGTGGGCGCCGCTTCGACCAGCCGTTGCAGCCGATACCAATGCGTTTGCGGAATTTTCCGCAACTCGTCGCTCGCGTTCAGGACTAGATCGAGAATCACCAGCGGGAAATTTCCATCGCGCAAAAGTAAATCGGCCGCCTGGACAGCCTGGCTGGCCTGGTCGCAGCGGACCCAAAGCAAATTTCCCAAAGCCTGAGCCGACGGCTGGGGATCGAAAGAATCGCTCCCGTCGATCAACGCGAGAAAAAAGCCGTCTCGCTGCGCGTTCTGCAAAAGAACGTGAATCAAAAGCGCGCTGCCTGCGCTCAAATTCGGGCTGCTCAGTTCCGTGATGGCGTTTTTCGGCAGTCCGCCGATCGCGGCGTCGATAGCCGGCAATCCAGTCCTGAGCCGGTCCGACCCCGCGGCGAAGCTTTGTGGAAAACGTTCCGCCAACAGTTGGCGAAGATCGATCAGTTTGCTGCTCGCGGCCATGCCTCGAAACTGGCACAGGCGTGACTTATGTTCAAGTGAACAGCGCCCCAAATGCAGCGCTCAGGAAAGCTGCTAGCTCCGCTTTCGCCGCGAGTTCGGCATCTGCTTCCGCACGAGAGAAACCATCACCCCCTGGATCCGCAGCTCCCGTGCTGGCACCAGGTTCGGATAAAGCGGGTTCTCCGCTTTCAAATAAGGCCGCCCATGTTCCATCACGTAGCGTTTCAACGTCGTCTCGCCGTCGATCAGCGCCGCGACGATATCGCCATTCTGCACGTCCTTACGGTCCTCGAGAATGACGATGTCCCCATCGAGGACATGGGCATCGATCATCGAATCGCCCCGGACCCGCAGGGCGAAGGTGCGCCCGTTCTTCGAGGCATTGACCGAGCGGGTATCGAGCGAGACATGGCCTTCGATGGTTTGCTCTGTCAGCGTCGCCATGCCCGCGGGAATCTGGCCGTAGATGGGGATATCCGTGATGCGGACTTTCTGCACGGGAGTGATCAACGCCCGCGCCTTTCGAGCATGACGATCGAGAAAACCTTTCCGCTCCAGGGTAGCGAGGTATTGCATCACCGACGTCTGGCTGGCGAAACCGAAATGAGCCTGGATCTCGCGGGTGCTCGGCGTAATTCCTTTTTCGCGTTGCTCGGTCTGGATGAATTCCAGGATGCCTCTCTGCCTCTCGGTGAGCATGATCTCAATCATCCGGAAAAATTCCGGACGCGCAAGTTCAAATGAACAGTTCTTCTGTAGCCGGGGTCGGTGACCCCGGCAAGAGAGCGCGTCGCGGCAACAGCCGGGATCACCGATCCCGGCTACAACGGAGAGCTTAGCTGGAAAGCCAGTTCATCCAGTTGCGCGGACCAGCGACCGAGATAGGCGAAGGTAATGTAGAGGTTCGACAACGGGACGACCTGGCCGGCAGGATCGTTCCGCCAGGCGGAATTCATTTCCCGCAGCTGTCCGTTCGCGGCGTCAATCAGCTTTCGAACTTTTTGGCGCAAGTCGCTGGCCTCCTTTTCCAGTTCGACGATTTGTGGCTTGAGCAGGGAGCGGCTCAAGGCATTCGACGCGGTCCGGGTTTTTTCCTGGAGCGCATTGGCGCGCTGCGTCAAGGCGCCGATGAGGAGAAAGAGCTCCTGTAATTCCTGCGGGATGGCCTGGTTTGCGGAGGGCGGTGCGCCGTTTTCCAAAGTGAGCAGGTGATGGAGCCGCCGTTTCGGGTCCTGCAAAACCTGGTAAGCTTCATTGAGTTCCGCGAAATCGTTCTCGCGATCCGGCGTCGCTGTATCGGGATGGCTGTTCAGCGTCTGCCCATGGTAGGCCTCCTTGAGCGCGGCGGGATCAAGCCACGGCGCGCGCGGCTGCTCCAGCAGCGCGAAGTAATCCGTCATGCCGCGAAGCTTTCACCACAGGAACAATGCGCGACGGCGTTCGGGTTCGTGACTTTGAAGCCGCCTTTCTGAAGGTCGTCACTGTAGTCGAGGAGCGAGCCGCTCACGAAGAGCGCACTTTTCGGATCGACCACGACGCGGACGTTCGACGATTGCACCATGATGTCGCGGTTCGCCGGGCCGTCCACGAGGTCCATTTTGTATTGCAAACCGGAACAGCCGCCGCCAATCACGGCGACGCGGAGGGCACCGGTAGAGCGTCCTTGTTTTTCCAGGAGCGAATTCAGTTTCCGCGAAGCGTTCTCCGTGACCTTGATGAGACGCTCATTGCCGATCTTGTAATTGACCGCGGCGGTTGGGGCTGAGGTGTCGGGCACGAAGGAAGATAGTTTTCGGCCGCTCTCACCGCAAGGCATACGCGAAAGCGCTGTAGCTACGGCGCTCTGTCGCCGTGCAGAAGGGGAACGCGCCGACAGAGCGGCGCGGCTACAGTGAGGCGGGTCGCAGATCGAGCGCCAGGTGCCCAGCGGCGATCTCATCGATCTCCGCGAGTGACGCGACGTGCTGAAATTTTTCCCTGAGCGCTTTGCTGTTCGGAAATCCCTTCGAGTACGCCATCAAACGCGCTCGCAACGAGCGCATCGCCTGGTCTTCGTTGCCCCATTCCTCGATCGCGAGCTGGCAATGGCGCCGAATCAATTCCCACTTTTCCTCGGGGCTGGGCGGAGGCAGATGTTCGCCGGTGGCGAAATAATGTTTCACCTGGTTGAAAATCCAGGGGGCGCTCATGGCGGCGCGGCCGATCATGGCGCCGGCGATCCCGGTCTCGGCGCGACGCCGAATCACGTCCGCACCACTCGTTAGGTCGCCGTTGCCAATGACGGGGATAGACACTGCGCCGACGACTTCGCCGATAACGTTCCAATCGGCTTCGCCGGAATAACCCTGGGCTCGCGTGCGACCGTGGACGGCGATAGCCCGGATTCCGGTTCCCTCGAGAATTTGCGCTACCCGTG
>JBEEHI010000010.1:0-3152 GCA_041167305.1 Verrucomicrobiota bacterium | reverse complement strand
CGGCAAATTGAGAGGAATGACTTCTAAACGATTAATAAAACGAAGCCTGAAGTGGTAAATACTTCCTGTATGTAGATATCAGAGAATCAGTAATGGTTCTTTTAAGCAGTTGTCACCAGAGATGCCGCGCCATGCGCTTGCGTCGCTGCGAAAGCAGCGAATGGCCAGTCCGGCTCGGACCTCTGGTGATCATAGCGCAGTGGCACCACCCGTTCCCATTCCGAACACGGAAGTGAAACGCTGCAGCCCCGATGGTAGTGCGACGATAGGTTGTGCGAGAGTAGGACGTCGCCAGAACTAAACGCCCAGCATGTGAAAACGTGCTGGGCGTTTAGCTTTGGTGTCGCCTACTCGAAGCACAACCGGAGGGTTGTAGGAGAATGGGGGCGCGGGGCAGCGCCGACATGGACGGGAAGCCCGAAGGGTTGAGCGGGAGCGAACGAGTCAGTAGGACGTCGCCAGAACAAAAGCCCGCTGGGTTCATCTCAGCGGGGCTTTTGCATTTTGCCGAAAGAGCCGGCGGATTCATTGACGATTCCCGCCGTTGGGTTAAGTCAAAAGAGCCAAACGAAAGGTTTCTTATGCTGACCAGCCAAAAAATCATGGACGCGATCAACGAACAGATCGGGTACGAATTCAGTGCTTCGATGCAGTATTACGCGATCGCGGCCCATTTCGCGGAGGAGGCGTTGCCGCAGTTGTCGGCGCATTTTTTCCAGCAGGCGGAGGAGGAGAAGGAGCACGCGCTGCGGTTTATCAAATATGTTGTCGATGCGGGCGGGTCTGTGGTGATCCCGGCGATCGATGCGCCGCAGTCGAAGTTCAAAAACCCGGAGCAGGCTGTGAAGCTTTCGCTCGACCAGGAAGTGAAGGTGACGCACCAGATCAATGCGCTGGTGGAATTGGCGCGATCCGAAAACGATTACATTACAATCAATTTTCTACAGTGGTTCCTGACGGAGCAGCTCGAGGAAGTGTCGTCGATGGACAATCTGCTGAAGATCGTGCAGCGGGCGGGAACCAATCTGTTGCAGGCTGATGAGTACCTGGCGCGGGTGGGCGTCAGGACGATGGCGGCACCGAAGGGTGAGTAGAAGAAAACGTCCAACGCTGAACGTCCAACGTCCAACGCCGAATTTAAAGACCACTTCTCCGCGCAGGCGGTAGATTACGCGAAGTTTCGGCCGCGATATCCGGGCGAGTTGTTCCGGTATCTGGCAACGATCGCTCCCGGCCGGCAGCTGGCGTGGGATTGTGCGACGGGGAATGGGCAGGCGGCGGTGGCTTTAGCCGCGTTATTCGAGCGAGTCATTGCGACGGATGCAAACGAGAGGCAAATCGAGAACGCGGAGGCGCATGCGCGCGTCGAGTATCGAATAGCGCCGGCGGAGGACAGCGGGATCGAGTCGAACAGCGTCGATCTTATTACCGTGGCGCAGGCGCTTCATTGGTTCGAACTAGGGAGGTTCGATACCGAAGCGCGGCGAGTGTTGAAGCCGGAAGGCATTGTCGCGGCGTGGGCATACAAGCTGGCAAAGATAGAGCCGGCGATAGACGCGGTAGTGAATCATTATTATTCCGAAGTCGTTGGGGCGTACTGGCCGCCTGAACGTGGTCTGGTAGAAAAGTTCGAGGAACTGGCTTTCCCTTTCCCTGAAATCGCGGCCACGCCATTTGAAATGGTGGCGGAATGGAACGCCGAACATCTCATCGGATACCTCTACACCTGGTCGGCAACCCAGCGTTTCATCGCGGCGAATCAGCGTGACCCGTTGCAAGACGTCGAAGAGGATCTGCGCTTGGCTTGGGGCGACGCGAAAGAACTACGTCGAGTGGTCTGGCCCCTGTCCGTTCGCGTGGGACGTCTTCTGTAGCCGTCGCGCTATGCGCGCGTGGGAATGATCGGCCAGCAAGGTTTTCTCTCGCGCTTCGCAGAGCGAAGCGGCTACAGAAGAAGCGGCATCTTAACGCGGCTACGATTTTCTCCGCGCGAGCTTCTTGAGCGCGGCGTGGCGGCGGGCGAATTCGGTGAAGGGAACGGCGGGTGAGCCCATCACTTTCGTGTCGTCGGGGACATCAGCGAGCACAGCGCTTTTCGCGGCGACCTGAACGCGATTGCCGATCTTGAGATGACCGGAGAAACCACTCTGGCCCGCGACCGCGACGTAATCTCCCAGTTCGGTGGAACCGGCAATGCCGACCTGGGAGACGAGCAGACAATGTTTCCCGACCTTCACGTTGTGCCCGATCTGGACCAGGTTATCGATCTTGGTCCCCTCCCCGATCACGGTTTCGCCGAGAGCGGCGCGATCGATCGTTGACCCGGCGCCGATCTCCACATCGTCCTCGATCCGGACGATGCCAATCTGCGGGATCTTATGATGCTTCCCCTCGTGGAGCGCGAACCCATAGCCGTCCGAGCCGATAACCACGCCGGAATGGATGATGCAACGACGGCCGACCCGGGTGCCGTCGTAGATGGTGACGTTCGGGTAAATGATGCAATCGTCGCCAATAACCGAGCCGGCCTCGATCGAGACGCCTTGGAAAATCGTGACGTTATTCCCGATCACGACTTCGTCCCCGATGATCGCGAAATGGCCAAGCACGACATTCTGGCCGAGCTTCGCGCTCGATGAGACTACGGCTTTCGGCGAGATACCTTTCGGCATCGGCCGGTTAGAAAACCAAAGGGTCATGATCCGAGCGAACGCGAAGTAGGGATCGTCCACGCGAATCCAGCGGTCATCATTGCCCTGGAGATTCTTCGGAACCAGAACCGCGCCGGCCTTCGTCGCGGCGAGATCGGCGGCGTATTTGCGATTGCTCAGGAAGCTGAGCTGATCGCTCTTCGCCTGCGCAAGCGCAGCGACCGACGTAATCGACCGGTCACGATCCCCGGCGAATTGGCCGGCGACGAGATCGACAATTTCTCCTATGGAAACAGCAGGCATTGGCGTGAGTGTAGAGGATCGGGCCGAGAATCAAAGCCCGCGACGCTTGCGCACCTGCCGAAAACCGAGGAGCCGCTATTCGGCCGCGACCGCTTCAGCTTCGACTTCCACCGGGGAGGGATCGGGCGGTGTGATGTCTACCGGCGCGGGCCCGATGGAGATGATGGCGAACCGGCGGGTTAAATCGTCATCGGTCAG
>JBEEHI010000009.1:0-3221 GCA_041167305.1 Verrucomicrobiota bacterium | reverse complement strand
GGCCTGATCGAGAAACACTGGGACGAGTGGCTGGCTGACCCGTTCCCGACGGCGACGAGCGACTCGAAACCATGGCAGGTCGAAATCCTGCGCCTCATGGACGTGGCCGCAACCTCGGCCCGACAGGCCAGCGTGCAGCTGCAATCGAAGATGCCGCCCTCGGCTGCCGCAACCGAGCTGTGGAAGCAGTTGCATGACGTCGTTGGTTTGTGGAGCGAGCTGAACCTAAAACTGGTCAATATGCCGTGGCTGAAGGACTCCGCCCACCGGCGGAGCTTACCGCGCAGCGCCCTCAAGGAGGTCCGTAAGATGTATCAGGAGTTGCTGGGTTATGCGGACCGCGCGCTCCGGATTCTCGCGGAGGCTGAGTCGAAGAAGCTCGATGTCTCCAAGGCTCTGGACACACCGGCATTCACCCGGCCGGATTTTTGGCGCGCGTGGCAACGAACAACGACCGCGAGCGCTGAAAAACTCGCGGTGGTCGATCAAAACTGGGACGAGTATGTAGCGCATCCGATTCCCGATGCGGAGAGCGATCTAAAACCGTGGCAGCGGGAAGTGCGGCGATTGGACGCGGTGGCGGCGGCTGCCTCGAAAGAAATGGAGGCGATTCTCAGCCCTTCGGCGTCCCCATCGCCCCCGGTGGCGGAAGTGACCGGGCTGACGAAGGAGATTCGGGATTTGATTGAGTCGTGGAATACGGCGATGAAAAAATCCGCGGCGACGCGCTGGGCCAAGACCGACTTCAAAGATCCGGCCCAGAAAAAAACATTAACCCGTCGTGACCTCGAAGAGGCCGTTGAACTTAGCCGGGCAGGGGTCGGGTTCGAGGAGCGAATAGTCAAGCTGCTCGCCCAGGCGAAGTCGCAGGGAATCGATGTCTCTGCTGCTGTAAAAGACGCCGTTCTCCTTCGGCCAGAATATTGGCAGGGGTTCCAGGATATGGATGCTCTCCGTCTGAAATTCAGGAAGCTGGCCGATCAACACTGGGACGAATGGCTGACAGCTCCCGAGGCGATTGATGCGAAGTCAAAGCCGTGGCAGCGCGAAATGAAGCGACTGGATGACGAAATGGAGGCCGTCCGAAAGCGAATGAAAGCGCTTGTGGAAAGCATGGAGGTCGCAGCGGCTCCCTCGGTTCCTCCCACGAAACCGACTCCGGCACCGCCCGCGCCTTCGCCGCCCGCAAGTACTATGAGCCGGCTCATCTTGAAGACCCGGCTCCTACCGGCGGTTGCGGATTACCACCGGGCTTTGGGGCGGCTCCAGGCGACGCGGTGGGTCAAGAGCCCGGACGCGAATTCCTACCACCCGCAAAAAATCACCCAGGCCGATCTGCACGACGCGAACGAAAAATTGGGGGAGCTGATCGCCGCGATCGATAAATTGCGGGCCGACCTCGAAGCGGCCACCGAGCCGGTGCCGGCTTCGGAAAAAGAATATTGGCGGATCAAGCGCGAGACGAGTGGCGTCTTCCAGCAATTGACCAGGCTGCTCGAGGACAACTGGAAAGAATGGCACGTCAGCGGGATCCAGCCCAATACGGGCGAGGCGAAGGCCTGGCAAAAAGAAGCCGTTCGTCTCCAAACCGAAATAGACAAACTCAAACAGATCGACCAGACCTCGATTCTGCTCTAGCGAGAGCCAGCGGATTCAGTGAGCGGAGCTCCGCGACGCCGGGCTTCTTCAATTTCGCAACGACGGCGTCGCGGCGCTCCGCCCTCCAGTTAGATTCGGAATGCCAGGACCCAATCGCATTTAAGCTGGCGTCGATCCGCCTGATTATGGAAGTCTTCCGGTTGCATGTCCCCCCGGACGCAGATCACCACTCTTAATCTCGGCTCGCAGAGCATCGAGCTGGCGAAGTTCCACACTCAGGCGCAGGGCGGGTTGATCTTGTCCGGCTATCAGTCTCGGGAACTGGTTCCATCGAGCGAAGAAATGCGCGCTGTCCAGATCGTGGCGGCCTTGCGCGAAATGATGAGCGATCTGCGCATCCGGGGCGGCAACGTCATCTACACCATAGCGGAGGAGATGGTTTTCTCGCGCTTCGTGAGACTGCCGGCGATCGAGGAAGAAAAGATCGAACGGATCATTTTCTTTGAGGCGCAGCAGAACGTTCCTTTTCCGATCGATGAAGTGGTCTGGGATTATCAGATCGTCGGTGGCGGCGCGGACGAGCAAATCCAGGTGGTCCTCGCCGCCGTCAAGGCCGACTGGCTCGAGAAGACAAACAGCGCGGTCGAGGAGACCGGTCTGCGCCCATCCATCGTCGATCTCGCGACGATGGCGCTCTACAACGCCTTTTCCTACAACTACAGCGAACTGAGCGGTTGCTCGCTGCTGATCGATATTGGCGCGCGCACGACGAATCTTCTTTTCATCGAGCCGGGAAGGATTTTCACTCGCAGTGTCCCGATCGGCGGGAGTTCCATCACGGCCGCCATTGCCAGGGAATTTAACGAGCCATTCGCCGCGGCTGAGTTTCGCAAGAAGCGCGACGGCTCGTTGAACCCAGCGGACGCTTCGGCCGCGTCGCCGGATGCGGACGTGGCGCGGGTGACAAAAATCGTGCACCACACGATGACGCGTTTGCATGCCGAAGTGGTGCGATCAGTCAGTCACTATGGCACGCAGCAGCAAGGCAATGTGCCGGAGCGTGCTTATCTCTCTGGCGGAGGCGCGAGCACGGCATGTATCCAGGAATTTTTTCAGGAGAAGCTTCGACAGCCCGTCGAATTCTTCAATCCTTTGCGCAACGTGGCGATCGAAGAGTCCGCGAACGCGGAGGAGATTTTGCGAGCGGCCCATTTGCTGGGCGAGCCGGTAGGTCTTGCGCTTCGAATGGTAACCAATTGCCCGATGCAATTAAACATTCGCCCGGCCAGTGTCGAACGTCGAAGACGATTGGAGGAGAAGCGGCCGTTTTTTATCGCGGCGGCAGCGTGCCTTCTGCTTGGCCTGTTCGGCTGGACCGCGTACTACGCGCGCGGGGCGCAGCTCATCCGTCGCGCTACGGAAAGGCTCGAATCGAAGGTTGTGGCCATGCAACAAACGGAGCGGCAGTTGAACAGCGTGCGCCAGCAGACGGCGGCGCTCGAGAATGCGGCCGCGCCGCTGATCACGGCGATCAACGATCGCAGTTTCTGGCCTTTGCTTCTCGAAGACCTGAACGCGCGCCTGCCGAAGGAGGACATCTGGATCACCGAGCTGGTGCCGAC
>JBEEHI010000008.1:0-4837 GCA_041167305.1 Verrucomicrobiota bacterium | reverse complement strand
CCCATGATCATGAAAACCATCTCGGGAAGGTTCAGATCATCTTCCGGCGGAGGCGTCACCGATTTCTCGAAACAGCGGGCCACATCGTAGCCGAGAAAACCCACTGCTCCGCCAGCAAAGCGCGGCAAGTCCGGCTCCGCCACGAATCGGAACCGCGCCATGATTTGCTCCAGCGCGGAGAGCGGATCACCGTTCTGCGCGACTGGCGCAGTCTTGCCATTCTCCTCCGTGCTAACCGCTCCGTTCTCGCTGCGAATCGTCAATCGCGGACTGAAACCGAGAAATGAATAGCGGCCCGACTGCTCTGTTTGCTCGGCCGACTCAAACAGGAACGAGTACCCGCCGTCATTCAGCTTCTGGAATGCGGACGCCGGCGTTTCGCCATCGGCCACGAAGTCTACGTAAACGGGAACGACGTTGCCCTGTTCCGCGAGTTCCGCGAAACGCTCGGGCGAGGGGACGACGGTGAGATCGGACATCGGCTTTGCTTACCGTTTCCACGCGGAACGGAGAGCGGGTGACGAGACTCGAACTCGCGACGTCCTCCTTGGCAAGGAGGTGCTCTACCACTGAGCTACACCCGCATTTCGCGCGGGAAGGAATAATGTCTGGCATGAAGAGAGACGCAAGGTTTTTGTCTGGGGAGCGCCGCTGCCGTGTTTTTCTTGAATCCAAAACCTGCCTCAGGCGCATCTCACTCCCAAAGGACAACTATGAAAACTACGATCTTAACCTGCCTCTGTTCGATCGCGCTCGTTTGGACTGCGTTCGGCCAATCATCGCCAACGCCCGCGCCAACGCCCGCCACCTCCGGGACCGCCGTTGCCTCGGCCAGCGCCGGAGCCAGCATTTCGCCGGCGGTTTCCGCCACGCCGGAAGACGAGGACTCCATCGAGAAAAGCGTGAAACGGAAAACCTCCCGAAAGTTTAGCACCACCAGCCCGTCTGGGGTCACGGTGACGCGGCGTCATCACGACAACGAGGACTTCAACGTCGAGGACGGCGCGCTCATGGCCATCCCGATCATCGGAATTATCTTCAGCACGTTGTTCGGCGCCCCGGTTCTTGTGGTCGGCGCCATCATGTTCTTCAGTTACCTGAAAAGCCGGTCGCTCCATCGGACCGTGCGGGATATGGTGGAAAAAGGCCAGCCCGTCCCGCCCGCGCTCTTCGCCCCGCCGGCAGCGATCCGCGCCCGCTCCGATATGCGCCGCGGCGTGGTCCTGGTGATGGTTGGTATCGGCGTGATGATCTTCTTCGGCGCGGTCAATGATTGGGAAGGCGGCGCCTGGGCGCTCGGCATCATCCCGTTCCTGATCGGCGTCGGTCACCTCCTGGTCTGGAAGCTCGAAGCACCTAAAGACAAAGCTCCGCCGTTGCCCTAACATGGGCGCGTGGCGCTCTCCGATGCAGATCTCGTTGCACGCGTTCTTGTCGATGACGACCATCACGCTTTTGCGGAGCTGGTCCGGAATCACCAATCGAGTGTGCGAGGTCTGCTCCGCCAGCTGGTCCGCACCGATGTTACGCTCGCGGACGATCTCTCGCAGGAGACGTTTTTGCGGGCCTACAAGAACCTCCGCAGCTTTCGCGGCGAAGCGCGTTTTTCGACCTGGCTGTATCGGATCGCCTACAATTGTTACCGGGAAGAAGCGCGAAAAAGAAAGGAACTTGTTGGCATCGATGAAGCTCAACTGGAAGCGGAACACGATCCGCAAACCGTCGATCCCGCTCTCCGCCATGATCTTTCTCGCGCTCTCCAATTGCTTCCCGTTCATGAACGCAGCGCCATTGTGCTCTGCTGCCAGAACGGCCTCTCGCACGATGAAGCCTCGCGGGTTCTCGACATTCCGCTCGGAACCGTGAAAACAAATGTGTTGAGAGGACGAGAAAAATTGAAGAGAATGTTGGCGGCGTGGGGTTCTAATTAGGATGGAAGAGATGCTACAGGAAGATTCGCTGGATGCGCGGCTGCGCGACGACGCGCCGTACATCGACGATTCCGGCTTCACTTCGCGGGTTGTGCAGAAATTGCCGGCGCGCCACGTGCGGCGGTCCTATCGCGCTTTCATCCTGATCGGCATCACGCTGGTGGCCTGCCTCGTCGCTTTTCGTCTTTCCGGCGGTACCGGCTTCTTCGTTGAAGGAGTCACCTACGTAACGATGATGCCGGTGATGGTGATGTGGCTTTGCGTGGCTGTAGTGGCTGGTTTGGTCATGGCCGGCACGCTCGCCGCGACCTATTCGCGCCTGCGCGGACGTTCAAGGTAGAATCGAAAACGATTCGCGCGCCTGCTGCACATCGCTGGCGATCTGCTCCCGGAGTGCTTCGACACCAGGAAATTTTCGCTCGGGCCGGAGGTAACGGACAAACCGCACCTCCATGTCTTCGCCGTAAATTTCCCGGTCGAGATCGAACAGGTGCAGCTCCAGCAACCGCTCCGATTTCCCAGCGGAAACAGTGGGCCGAAACCCCAGATTGGCGACGCCGCGATTAAGCGCTCCGCCGAGGCGCGCCTCTGCGACATACACTCCGTTGGGAGGGAACTGTTCGCTGTGCGCGCTCAGGTTCGCGGTCGGAAATCCGAGCTGCCGGCCGAGCTGTTCGCCGCGAACGACCGTGCCGAGAATCGTGTATTCCCGGCCGAGCATCTGGGTGGCCTTCACGAGGTTTCCCTCTTCCACAGCTTTTCGGATCGCAGTGCTGCTGACTACTTCGCCATTCACCTGGACGGCCTCGACGCCGATGACGTTGAAGTCCTGGCTGCGACCCAATTTTTTTAGCAGCGCCAGGTTGCCCGCCCGCCCTTTGCCGAATGACCATTCGTGTCCGACGCAGATTTCTCGAAGCGGTTTCGAGTTCTCCACCAACTGGCGAACGAAATCGTCCGGGCTGGTTGCGGCAAACTCCCGATCAAAATGAAGCACGAGAAGATGCGCGACTCCCAGATCGCGGATGAGCGCGATCTTGTGCTGCGTCGCCGTCAACAGATGCGGCGCGTGATCTGGCCGCAAAACTTTCACGGGATGCGGATCGAAGGTGACGACGACGGCCGTGCCACCGAGTTCTCTCGCGTGCCCGGCCGAAGTGGAAATCACGGCCTGATGACCGAGATGGACGCCATCGAAAACGCCGATCGCCAGGAAGAGCGGCCCGGGAAGTTCAGCCAGCTCGGAGATCGATCGCAGAATGCGCATCGCGGCTCTCGTCAGGCGCCGCGCATGCGCGACACTTCCGGCAAAGTCAGGATCCGCGAAAGAATATCCACGGGGTCTCCCTGCTGTAATTCCTCCACGGTGATCGCGCCTTCCACACTGAAGCGCCCCGACTTCACTCGCCGCAAGTCTTTGAGATGCGCGCCACAGCCGAGCGTTTCGCCGATGTCATGCGCGTAGGTCCGAACGTAAAAACCTTTGCTGCAGACCACGCTGAAATCGATTTCCGGCGAGGCGATTCGATCGATCGTGTGGCGATAAACGTGGACGAGGCGCGGCTCGCGCTCGACCGTTTTCCCCTGGCGCGCCAGCTTGTAAAGCGGCACTCCGCCTTGTTTGATCGCGGAAACCATCGGGGGCATCTGGTAAAAATCTCCCGCGTATTTTTCAAAAGCCGCCCGCACCGTCGCCTCATCCAACGGCGGAACCGGCCGCTCCTGCAGGGTTTTTCCAGCGCGATCCTGCGTGTCGGTCTCCACGCCGAGAATCATCGTGCCCGAGTATTCCTTGTCCTCGCTCATCAGGAGATCCTGGATTTTCGTCCCGCGCCCGAGGGTGAGAAGAAGCAAGCCGGTCGCGATCGGGTCGAGCGTTCCGCAATGGCCGACCTTTTTCATCTGCAAACGCCGCCGCACGATCGCGACGACATCGTGCGAAGTCATTCCGGTCGCCTTGTCGACGAGGAGGACGCCGTCAGGAGTTGCAGTCAACGACATGGCAAATCTCCTTCAAAACTTTTGCTTCCACTTCGGCGAGAGTGCCGCGGACGCGCGCGCCCGCCGCGAGCTTGTGCCCACCGCCGCCGAACTTCTGGCATATCGCGCAAACATCGGCCGCGTCCGATTTCGAGCGCATGCTCACGCGAACCTTTCCCTCAACTAATTCTTCAAAGAAGACGGCGACCACAACGCCCTGGATGGCGCGCAGATGATCGATCAGGCCCTCGTTGTCCTCTGGCTGCGCATGCAGTTTCGCCGCGGTTTCCAAACTGAGGCTGAAGCTCGCAACTTTCCCCTGGCCTTCGAACCGCATCGTCCCGAGAAGTTCGCGGAGCAATTCCGCCCGCCGGCGCGGATAGTTTTCGTAGAGCAGTTGGCTCACGCGACCGACGTTCACGCCGCAGTTCAGAAGCTGGGCGCCAATCTCGAAAGTCCGTGCCGTGGTGTTTGGATATTGGAATGACCCCGTATCGGTCGAGATCGCGACGAACAGGTTCTCGGCGATGGCCGAGTCCATCGGGAGCCCCTGGCTGGTGATCAATTCGAAAAGAATTTGGCCAGTCGCCGGCGCGTTCGAGTCGATGTAAACCAGATCGCCGTAGCCGGGATTGCTCGGATGATGATCGATATTGATCCAGGTCCTGGCACTGCGCACGAGTTCCGCCGCGTTGCCGAGTCGATTCTCCACCGCCGTGTCGAGCGCGATGGCGACATCGAAGTCCTGCGGTTCACCCAGCGGCGTCTGGAGGAATTCGCCGCCCGGGAGAAAACTGTATTTCTCAAGGAGACCGTCCTCGTTTCGCACCACGACTTTTTTGCCGAGCTTGGAAAGGGAAAGAGCGAGACCGAGCTGGCTGCCAAGCGCATCGCCGTCCGGCCGGACGTGACTGAGCACCGCGAAG
>JBEEHI010000007.1:0-3793 GCA_041167305.1 Verrucomicrobiota bacterium | reverse complement strand
CGAAGAAGGCGGAGGCGATTGCCATTTCCGAGCAGCAAAAGGCCAACATCAAAGTGTTGATCGACCGCCTCAACGCGAAGCAGGACATCAACAAGTAACCGGCGTTGGTTGAAGCAATCGCGCAGGGGTATAACGCTCATGGGTAATGGGAGAGCGAAGATCGTGCGGCTCGCGCTGGGCGCTCTGTATATGAGCGCGGTCATCCTGCGTTCTGCGGAGCCGCCGCCTCCGGATTTTCCGCGGCCGATGAACGCCGCGGAAATCCAGCTCGCGCTTCAGAAACTGAATGTGCTTGGCCGTGTGCTCTACATCGCCGCGCATCCCGATGATGAGAACACGAACCTGATCGCGCTTTGGGCCAACGGTTCGCTTTACCAGACCGCGTATCTGTCGGTGACGCGCGGCGACGGCGGCCAGAACTTGATCGGGCCCGAGCTGGGCGAACGGCTCGGGGTGATTCGCACCCACGAGCTTCTGGCCGCGCGCCGCCTTGATCATGGGCAGCAATTCTTCACCCGCGCCGTCGATTTCGGTTTCTCGAAGAGCGCCGCGGAAACTCTGCACATTTGGGACCGGGACAAAATCCTTGCCGACATCGTCTGGACGATTCGCCGCTTCAGACCGGACGTAATCGTCACGCGTTTCAGTCCCGACGACGACAAGACGCACGGCCATCACACCGCGTCGGCGATTTTGGCGCGCGAAGCCTTCCAGGCGGCGGCCGACCCGAAGCGGTTCCCGGAACAGTTACACTCAGTCGAGGTTTGGAAGACGAAGCGTCTGGTTTGGAATACGTCGCCCTTCTTTTTTTCGAATCGAAACATTCCCTTCGATCCGACAGGACTCAACACGGTCGAAGCCGGCGGATTCAATCCGCTGCTCGGCAAAGCGTTTACTGAAATCGCAGCCGCGAGTTTGAGTATGCACAAAAGCCAGGGCGTGGGCCGCTCGCCTGGCCGCGGCGCGCGCAAGGAATACTTCAAACTGCTCGACGGCGCGCCGATTACGGCCGGTTTACTTGACGGCGCCGGCCTGGAAACAAATTGGGCGCGCGTGACAGAGTCCGCAGCAATCGCCGTCAAAGTGAAGCAGGTCATTGCGGCCTTCGTGCCGGCAGATCCTGCGGCGTCGGTTCCGAAACTATTGGAACTCAGGCAGGCGCTCACGGAAGCCAAGGACGATAACTGGGCGGATCAGAAACGAAGCGAGGTCGATTCCATCCTGGCGGCGTGTCTCGGTCTGAATATCGAAAGCTCGACCGCCGTCGCGACAGTCTCGGCCTCGCAGCCGCTGCCGATAAAGTTTGAGGCCATCAATCGCTCGCAAGTGCCGATCCAGTTGCTGGAGGTACGCACGCCTGTCACCGGAGAAACCTTGAAGTTGGATTTGCCATTGCCGCCCGACCAGTTTGTCGCGAAAGACCTCACGCCGACGCTGCCCCCAAACGTCATCTCTACACAGCCATACTGGCTGCGGAAGCCAGCGACTCTCGGGACTTTCGTCGTCGATGATCAGAAGCTGATTGGTTTGGCTGAGAATCCGCCCGCGTTCCCAGTCGAAGTCATTCTTCGCGTCGGCGACCAGGATCTGCACTATCTCGTCGACACGAAATATCGCACCGTCGATCCGGTCATAGGCGAGGTCCGCCAGAACCTCGTTATCGCGCCGCCGGTCTTCGCGAATTTGCAGAACTCGGTCTTCGTTTTCGGCGACGACAAACCGAAGACGGTCCAGGTGCGCGTGGCCGCTTCGACCGGCGCGGTCCGCGGCGATCTCCGGCTCGAAGCGCCGAAAGGTTGGCGGATCGAACCGGCTTTCGTTCCCGTGGAAATGAAAGCGGCTGATGCTGAGTCGTTCGCGACCTTCACGATTCATCCACCAGCGAACCCGGGGGAGGGGACGCTACGCGCGATCGTAAAGGTGGACGGCCAGGATTATTCGTTCGCGCGCGAACGCATTTCCTATCAGCACATCGGTGTCCACATTTTGATGCCGCCGGCCGAGGCGAAAATTGTTCGGGCCGATATCAAGCGGAAGGGCGAGCTGATCGGTTACATTCCCGGCGCCGGCGACGACATTCCGCAGAGCCTCCAGCAAATCGGCTACAACGTGAAGACACTCGACGGCTCCGAGATCACCGCGGAAAACCTGAAGCGCTTTGATGCCGTGGTGCTCGGCATTCGCGCATACAATACGCAGGATCGCATCGCCGCGTGGCAGACCGAGTTGCTCGCCTACGTGAAAGCCGGCGGTGTGGTCGTCGCGCAATACACCACCACGGCGGATCTGAAAACGAAAGAGATCGGTCCATTCCCGTTTGAGATTTCGCGCGACCGCGTCACCGACGAGACCGCGGAGATTCGAATCCTCGCGCCCGATCATCCGTTGCTAAATTCGCCGAACAAAATCAGCGCGAATGATTTCAAAGGCTGGGTGCAGGAGCGCGGTCTTTATTTCCCGAACAAGTGGGACGCGAACTGGACCGCGCTTCTTTCCTGTAACGATCCCGGCGAAAAACCGCTCGATGGCGGATTGCTCGTCGCGAAATCCGGCCAGGGCTACTTCGTTTACACCGGCTACGCTTTCTTCCGGCAATTGCCCGCCGGCGTCCCCGGCGCCTACCGCCTCTTCGCGAACATGGTCTCGCTGCGCGAGGTGAAATGAAACGCGACGCGTGCCTCTTCTGTAGCCGCTTCGCTGTGCGAAGCGTGAGAGAGCGCATCGCCGAAGCCCACGCCGTCCACAGGGCGGCGGCTACAGAAGAATTAAAATGAGCGGGCACGATCATCCGCCGTTCTTCTCGACCTGGCGCAAGGCGTATGCGTTCGCGCTTGTCTTGTTCGCGGTCGAAATCGCGGTGCTCTACGCCTTCACGCTCCGGTTTTCGTGAACCGGCTCGATTACATCGTCCTCTTCGCGACGATCCTCGCGATCCCGCTCTACGGCCTTTGGCGCACTTACAATCATCCGAACCTTCGCGAGTACCTCAAAGGCGATAGAACGAGTCGCTGGGGAACCATCGGGCTTTCCGTGCTCGCGACCCAGGCTGGGCCGATCACGTTCCTTTCCATGCCTGGGCAGGCTTACGAAAGCGGCATCGGATTCATCCAAAATTATTTTGGCCAACCACTCGCGCTCATCGTGGTCTGCGCGGTGTTCGTCCCGATCTATCAACGGCTCAAGGTTTACACTGCCTACGAATATCTCGGCCAGCGGTTCGACAAAAAGACGCGGCTCCTCGGCGGCTTCCTGTTTCTCATCCAGCGCGGGATCGCCGGCGGAATCACGATCTATGCGCCGGCCATCATTCTTTCCGCGCTGCTTGGCTGGGATTTGAACCTCACCATCTGGCTCGCGGGCGGGTTCGTCATTCTCTACACCGTCGTCGGCGGCACGAAGATCGTCAGCCTCACCCAGCGCTACCAAATTCTGGTGATCCTGGTCGGGATGGCACTCGCTTTTGGAATCGCCGTCCACCGTCTGCCGGCCGATCTGTCATTCAGCGATGCGCTCTCGATGGCCGGCAAAATGGGAAAACTCCAGGCCGTCGATTTCTCGATCGATCCGTCGAAGCGCTACACCTTTTGGTCCGGCATCCTCGGCGGATTCTTTCTGTCGCTTTCCTACTTCGGCGCCGATCAATCACAGGTGCAGCGTTATCTCGCCGGCGGCTCGCTCCGCGCCAGCCGGATCGGCTTGCTCTTCAACGCTCTCGTGAAAGTGCCGATGCAATTCCTCATCCTGCTTCTCGGCGTGATGATTTTTCTTTTCTACCAATTCGAAAAGCCACCGC
>JBEEHI010000006.1:0-9242 GCA_041167305.1 Verrucomicrobiota bacterium | reverse complement strand
TGTTTGTCGCGCCGGCTCTGGGCGCGATAGGCCGCTTCCGCGGCGGGGGCGTCGCGCTCGGTCACCCAATATTTGTCGAAGGGCAGAGAGACCGTCTTTCCTCGAAGTTGCGCTTCGATGAAATCGTCGCCTGCCGGCCGGCTCGGTAACACCTGGTCGATTTCGGCGAAACCGTCGGCGTTCGGTCGCAAAGTCAAAAAAACCGTTTGGTCGTACTCGAAGTTTGGCGGCGGCGAGATGGTCTGGCCCTCTGCCTCAAACTCGAGCGCGACGTAGCGGCCGCGGAACGCATCGACCGGATCCACCGGTGCAGTGCGGAATTTCCACACGCTGCCATGCCGCAGGGTCTGCTCGCGTTTCCAGATCAGGGAAGCGGGGACCGCCAGTTGGGCGAGGCCGACCACAGCGAAAACGAGGAGCCGCCAGGATTTCACGCGCGCGCCCTCCGTTTGAACACGACGAGATTCGTCCCGAGAAACCCGAGGCCGATCGCAATGAAGGCAATGCCGCGGATGAAGAACTCGAAATCGTTATCGAAGAATCTCGCGATGGCCAGAATGGCAACGACGAGCATCCCGAGGTTCGCCTCGAAAACACGGCCGGCCCGAATTCCCCGCAACAGAGTGAAGATGCCTAGCCCGAGCATGAAAAAATTCAGTAACAGCGAAGGAACGAGCGGATCGCCGGTCTGTTTCGCGATCCCCCACGCGATGACCGCGACGGGTGCGAAGGCGGCGGGCGCGATGTTAACCTCTCGCTTCTTCCAGAGCGCGTGAGCCGCGAACAACAGCGCCGCGAGGACCCACGCAATCTGAATTCCCGTGGCGAGCGCATCCGGATAATGCCGCGGCAAAAGATCGACCGCGTTCTGCCATCGCTGGGTCCGCCAGCTCTCCTGAAAACTCAGGAAGATCGCGAGCGAAAGAATACCGATCCAACCGGCAGCCACGAACGGGTGAGGACGCGTGGCCCGCCAATCCTTAAACGCGGCGGCACCGACCAGATAAATCGCCGTCCAGAACGTGGCGAAGGAACAACGCCAGAAAGATTGCGCACCTAGTCCGTCGGTCTGGCCTAACGCGAACGCCGCGGCCACGGCAAGCGCGGTCAGAACCAGGAGGGTTCCGTAGCTGTTCCGATCCTGCCGCAAACGCGCGATGAACGCGGGAACACCGAGCGCCAACAGCGCCCAGACCCACAGGTCGTTAGGCCGCGCCCCGAAGAACGGTCCGCCTTTCGAGGAGAGAACCCAGACGGTGGCGCCGACAAAATAAATCGCGAGGCCGAGGCTTGTCCTGAACAGGTAAACAACGGGCAACGCGAGCAGCATCCAGACGAGAATGAACCGGGCGAAGTCGCCCTGGATCTGGTAGGTCTGGCTGACGAGCGCGATCGCGGTGCCGATGGCGGCGACGTTCAGGATCGCGGCCGCTTCGCGCCAGGGTGCGGATTCATTGCGGCGCAGCAGGACGAAGATGGCGAGCGCCTGGCTCAGGACCAACGGAGTGAACGCAATCGCGCAACGAACCGGCCGGCTGAGGAAATCCCAGTTGTGGGCGACGAGCAGGATGATCCCGGCGCCGATTAACAGCGATCCGAGAATCGCCGAGAGAACGAATCCAATCCGGCGCGGTTCCCCTGAATCCGTCGTCGCATAGTGCTGGCGGAGCGCTTCCGCGGCCTCGGCGCTCAGGACGCCGCTCGCTACGAGTTCCGAAAGCTCGGCCAGGAGCCAGCGAATTCCAGAGCGGTCCGCCGTGCGCATCGGCGGTCATTCAATCAGTGAACGAGCGCGAAGAAAAGATGAATGGAGACGGCCCGCTCCCGCAGTGGCGGGACCGTTGAGAAAGCGCGGTCTCTCTCCGGCACGCGGGCGTGCCGTCTCCAGCCTAAGCGCGCCGGTTCCCGGTCAACACCAGGATAATCCCGCCGACGAGGCATACGCCGCCGGCGATCGGGCCGATCGGCACGGGATGTTCCTGTTGCTTGTTGATCTCGATCGGGCCGAGCTTCGCCACGTTCTCTTTCGTGGTGAAGCTCGTATAGCCTCCATAAGCGAGCAGAACGATCCCGATCGCGATCAGAATGATCCCGAAAATTCCGGCTGGTCTCATGGAAACGCGGACCTACAGCGTACGGCGTCCCGAGATTAGATTGATGATCAAGACGACGACAGCGACGACCAGGAGAAGGTGAATGAGCCCGCCGCCGATATGGCCGATGAAACCGAGGAGCCAGAGAATCAAGAGAACAACGAAGATAGTCCAGAGCATATGTTTTCCTTTTGAGTTTAGTTTACTTTTTCCGCATGCGAATTCCCGGTTGGGAACGGTTAGAGCGATCGTTTCCCAGTGACCAGTTGGATGATCAACACGACAACGGCGGCGAGGAGAATCAGGTAAACGAAATTCCCGATGGAATAGACGTTAATGAATCCCAGCAGCGCGAGGATCAGCAGCACAACAAAGATAGTCCAGAGCATATGTTTTCCTTTGAGTTGGTTTATTTTGCTTCGCATGCGGAGGTGCGGTTGCGCTTAAAGATTTTTGAAAATCCCGGGGGCGGCGGTCCGGCACGGCGAATAAATTACTGGCGGCCTGGATTCGAAAAGATTAGAACGCCGTTGTTCGCTCAACCTCGTCATTATGCGCTCTAAATTCTTTGTCGGTTCGCTTTTGCTCATAGCTTTCGCCGGAGGCGCGTTCGCCGCGGTGGTCGTGGAGAAAAACTCGCGGCAAGTGCCGTATGTGGAGGTGTTCGGCTGCGAGGGTGTCCACGCCTTTGTTTTCCGCGGACCGACCGGAACATCCCGGCGGCCGATCCTGGTTCCGCCGCGCGAATACTGGACGGCGCAGGAGGCCGGCCTTTACAAATTCGTGCTGCGCTATCACAGCGGGAACGTCTGCTCGCGGTTGGTGACGCCGGAGGTCTTCGCGCGGTATCGCGTGGGCGATGATTTTCGTGATTCCGAGGCCGCAATGAGCGAGCGAACCCAGACCGACGACAGCAAGTCGATGCAGCCGGTGACGCATCATCGGCAGTGGACGGCGCAATTGCGGAAGCATCGTCACGTTTCACATCGCATGGCGAAGCATAACCGCCTGCACCGGTCCCAGCGCATCGCGCAAAGGTAGGTTTGGAGCCGGCACGCCCTCGTGCCGGTGGACTTCAAGCCTTGCCGCCCTCAACTGCGGGATCAGGCCGTCTCCAGACGTTTCCCTAGTCCTGTAGCGCGGCGCGAACGTTCCAGTGGTGCAACTCCAGTCGTTGCGCGGCTTCGTTCGCATCGCACTTTGCGACTTCCGCGACCAGCCGGATGGCGCGATCGCGCAGTTTCGTATTCGAAATCGTCAGGTCGATCATCAGGTTGCCGCGCACTTTCCCCAGCGCGACCATCGCGCCCGTGCTGATAATATTGAGCGCGAGTTTTGTCGCGGTCCCGGCCTTCAACCGGGTCGAGCCGGTCAGCAGCTCGGGACCGGTCGCGAGACCGATTTCGAGATCGCCCCCTTCTACGCGGTTGCGCTCGGGATTGCAGCTCAAGAGGATCGTCTGCGCGCCGCGCTTCTTCGCTTCGGCCAGCGCGCCGAGAACGAACGGTGCCCGCCCGCTCGCCGTTATTCCGCAGACGATATCCGCACTCCCCACAGCGCGCTCCTCGATCGCTAGTGCACCGCTGCCCCGCTCGTCTTCCGCGCCCTCGACGCTGCGAGAGAGCGCGGTAATGCCGCCGGCAATTATGCCCTGCACCTTGTCCGGCGAAGCGCTGAACGTGGGCGGAATTTCACTGGCGTCCAGCACTCCGAGGCGCCCGCTCGTCCCCGCGCCAACGTAAAACAAACGGCCGCCGTTCCGCATCGACTTCGTCACCAATTCGATCGCGCGCGCGAGTGAAGCGGTCTCTTTTCGCAACGCGTCCTGGACGAAACTTTCCTCCTCGACGAAAAGGTCCACCAATTCCCGGGCGCTGAGCTTTTCCAGATTTTCGGAGCGCGGATTTCTTTGCTCCGTGGATGCCCGGGACAGACCTGCCGTTTCGGTCTCGCGGGCCGCGATGGTCACCGCCGCGTGCTCGTCGCGTTGCGAAACGAGCCAGGCGGCGCCGAGTTCCGGCGATTGCTCGCTCATCGAAATCCGCGCATCGGAAAGATTTTTTTTCAGCTTCCGCTTAAAGGCGTGGACGTAGACGCCGTCCCGCTGGAAGAGACCGCCTAGCAAAACCACCTTTGGTGCCAGGAGTCCGAGACGCGTTGCGACGGCCGCCGTGTATTCGCTCAACACGCCCGCCGCTTCGTCGACGATTTTCATCACGCTTTCGTCGCCGTTGATCGCACATTCGAAAACCACTGGCGCGAGGCCCGCGATATCCATCTTGTCGGCGGTCTGGGCCCAGCGGACGAGTTCGTCGCGGCTGTTCAAACTCAGCGCGCGCAAAATCGTGGCGGTAAACTGGGCCTCGCCCCGGTGCAGATCGTACTCGCGCAGAATGAAGCGCAGCGCCTGGAGCGACAGGAAATATCCTCCGCCGGCATCGCCCAAAATATGTCCCCACCCGCCTGCCTTCTCGATCCGGTCGCCGCGACGCCCGGTGACCGACGCGCCGGTTCCGGCATTTACAGCGATGCCGTCGCCGCGACCGAGCGCAGCCGCGAGCCCCGAATCGCGGTCGCTGCCGGCGAGAATCTTCGCACTGGGCCAAACCTCGCTGCACAATTTCGTCAGGAGATTCCGGTCTTCTTCCGTGGCGCACCCGGCGAGAAACATGCCGACCCGGTTCGCATCTGCCGGCATCTGCTCAAAGATCGCGCGCAACCGTTCCGGTGAGACCAGGCGGAAATTCGAAGGCGGCAGTTTCCCTTGATCGAGCACACGCAGCGTATCGCCTTCCTGCTCGACCAGCACCCAGGCCGTCTTGGTGCCGCCGCCTTCCACGCCGAGGATGCGTTCGCTCACAATTGGTAATCGTTGTAGCTGCAACGAGCGGCGGTTTGCAAGGAGCGCTTCAAGGAGCGGCGATTTGAAATCGCGGATCGATTAAAAACGGCGGTTTCAAACCGCCGCTCCTTGACGCTTATTATGTCCTCATGGCTCTAGACGAGAAGGAAGCGGCCAAACGCGTGACGCAGTTGCGCGCCGAGATCGAGCAACACAATCGCCGCTACTACGAAGAAGCGGCGCCCACGATCACTGATCGCGAATACGACAAGCTCTACCGCGAACTCAGCGATCTGGAAAAACGATTTCCAAAACTGGCCGCGGCCGATTCACCCACCCAGCGCGTTGGCGACCAGCCGCTCAAAGCATTCGGACAAATCACGCATCGCGTTCCGATGCTTAGCCTCGACAACACCTACTCGGAAGAAGAGGTGACCGATTTTTATCATCGGCTCGAGCGCCTCTTGCCGAACAAGAAGATCCCGGTCGTGATCGAGCCGAAAGTGGATGGCGTCGCGGTTTCGCTTCTCTACGAAAAGGGAGAACTCCGCTACGCGGCGACCCGAGGCGATGGCACGGTCGGCGACGACATCACTCAAAACATCAAGACGATCCGATCGGTGCCGAAGAGGTTGAAGGGCGATGTGCCCGATGTTTTGGAAGTGCGCGGCGAAGCGTATCTCGATAAAGGCGGCTTCGCGAAGCTGAATGCGGAACGGCGCGAGGCCGGCCTGCCCGAATTCGCAAACCCGCGCAACGCCGCCGCCGGGTCGCTGAAGCAACTCGATCCCGCGATCGCGGCCAAACGTCCGCTCGGCGTCGTCTGCTACGGCACCGGTTTGGTCGAGGGCGCAAAGCTGGACAAGCACTCAGAGCTTTTCTCGCTGCTAAAAAAACTTGGCCTGCCGGGTAGCGAACGCTGGTGGCTCGCCAACTCGGTCGAGGAAATTCTGAAAGCGATTCACGAGCTCGATCGAATCCGCCACGATTTTGCCTACCAAACCGATGGCGCCGTGGTGAAGGTCGACGCGTTTTCGCAACGCGAGGGGCTCGGCTTCACCGCGAAGTCGCCGCGCTGGGCAATCGCTTTCAAATACGAAGCGGAACGCGTCGAAACGCGTTTGCTCGACATCCTGGTCCAGGTCGGACGCACCGGAACGTTGACGCCAGTCGCGGCGCTGGAGCCGGTCGTGGTGAGCGGCAGCACGGTCAGCCGCGCAACGTTGCACAACGAGGAAGAGATCGAGCGGAAGGACATCCGGATTGGCGACACCGTGCTGATCGAGAAAGCGGGCGAAGTGATTCCCGCAGTCGTCAGCGTTCGCACCGATCTACGGACGGGGCGCGAGAAAAAATTCAAGATGCCGAAGCATTGTCCGGAATGCGGCAGCGAGGTGGTAAAAGACGAGGGCCAGGTGGCGGTGCGTTGCGTGAACAGCCAGTGCCCGGCGCAAGTGCGGCGCCGGATCGAGCATTTTGCGTCGCGCGGCGCGATGGACATCGAGGGGCTCGGGGAGGCGGTGATCAATCAGCTGGTGCAACAGAAGCTGCTCGCGGACCTCGGCGACGTCTACTCACTCAAGGCTCCGGCCCTGCTCGAGCTGGAGCGCATGGGCGAAAAAAGCGTGGCCAATTTATTGGATGCGATCGAGCAAAGTAAGTCGCGGCCATTGTGGCGGCTCCTGTTCGGGCTCGGGATTCTCCATGTCGGGGTAAGCGCCTCGCGCGCCCTGGCCGATCACTTTCCGAATCTCGACGCGATTCGGGAGAGTTCCGTCGACGAGTTGCAACGGATTCCCGATGTCGGCGAAGTGGTAGGCCAAAGCATTCACGATTTTTTCCGCGAGCCGCACAACCTCGCGGTGATCGAAAAATTACGAGAGGCAAGGTTACGTTTCGAGGCGGAGCCAAAAGCGGCCGGCGCCGCGCGCGGCTTCAAAAATACGACCTGGGTAATTACCGGAACCCTCAGCCAGGCGCGCGACGAAATTGGCGAACTGATCCGGGCGCGCGGCGGAAAAGTCAGTGGCAGCGTGAGCAAGAAAACCAGCTACGTGCTCGCGGGCGAGGAAGCCGGCAGCAAGCTGGAAAAAGCGAAGAAACTCGGCGTCCGAGTCCTGAACGAAGACGAATTCCGGGGATTGCTGCTGTAGCCGGGATCGGTGATCCCGGCCTTGGCGGCCCGGCGTTGGGGGCAACCGGAATCACCGATCCCGGCTACAACGGAATTTTTCTGTAAATTAAGATTGTTTTCGTCCGCCGGGGCAGATAGCCACATCCTTCTGTGCGCCAATCCATCATCCTCCGCGTCGTTTCCTGTCTTGTCATCGTTACCCTTCCGCTCGCCGCGCGAGCCGGGAGCTTCCAGCTAAGCGAACAAAGCGTTAGTGGCCTCGGGACCGCGTTTGCCGGCGGAGCCGCGAGCGCGGAAGACGCCTCCACCCTGTTTTTCAACCCGGCCGGCCTGACCCTGCTGGACAAGGGCGAGCTGCAACTCGGGCTCCACGCAATTATGCCGTCGGACGAATTCACCAATCAGGGCACGCGCTACAACCTGCCGGGAACACCATTCAACGGCCTGCCGGTTGCCGGGGGCAATGGAAGCAACGCCGGCATAAATCATATCATCGGCAATTTGTATCTTTCGCAACCGCTCGTCCGCAACAGCAGCTACGGCGACATCACGGTGGGTGTGGGGGTCTTTACACCGTTCGGATTGGAAACCGATTACCAGCCAGACTTTGTTGGGCGTTATGCGGCGCTCCGCACCAAGCTCACTACGATCGACATTCAGCCGACTCTCGCGTGGCGCTACGGCCGCTTCTCTCTCGGCGGCGGCGTCGACATCCAATACGCCTCCGCGCGCCTGACCCAGGCGATCGATTTCGGTTTAGCCGCGCAAGCTCCGCTCGCTCAGTTTTACGCGGCCCTGCCGGCGGTCCTCGCCGCTCGTGGCATTCCCCCGGCGGCCATTCCCGGGGTTATTGCGGCGACGCGAGCGGCCTACACGGCTGCGGGTTTCGTTCCCGGCGGCCTCGATGGCGTAACGGAAATTACCGGCAACGACTGGTCGGTCGGGTTCACGGTGGGCGGGCTTTTCGAATACCGAAAGCCGGGCGAGGACAATGGGTTCTTGCAGGAAGGCCGTATCGGCGTTAGCTACCGCTCGAAGATCGATCACACGCTGGAAGGCGACGCCGCGTTCCGCCGCGTTCCACTTATCACCGCGCCGGGCGCGCCGGCCCAGTTTCCGTCGCCGACTGCGTTTCAGGATGTCTTCTTCAATCAGGGCGTAACGGCGCCGGTGAATCTGCCGGACATTCTCCACGCCAGCATTTATCAACGCTTCGCGAAGAGCTTCGCGGTAATGGGCGACGTCACCTGGACGCATTGGAGCCGGCTCCAGCAGGTGCCGATCGTTTTCGACAATCCCGGCACACCCACAAACGTGCTTAACATTGGCTACGACGATTCGATGCGCTACGCCGTCGGGTTTGAATGGTACGCCTGCAAGAACCTGACCTTGCGCACGGGCTTCGCCTACGACGAGACGCCGATCCAGAGCGCCGAACTTCGCACGCCACGTATTCCGGATAACAACCGTTACTGGCTCTCGTTCGGCGCGAAGTACTCTCCGAAAGATTGGCTCGATATCGACGTCGGCTACGCCCATCTGTTCGTCGACGATCCTCTCTCAAACTTCACCGACACTCAGGGCCATCAGCTCATCGGGACTTACAATGCGCACGTTGATATCGTGAGCGCCTCGTTCACCATCAAGTGGGGCGGGCCGCGCGAGCAATCGCAAACCTACGCGAAAGATAGCAAAGAGGTTAACACCTACCGGAAGTAAAGAGCCGGAGGCGTGACCGAACCCGCTCTGCCCTCCGAGCCGCCGGAGTCGCCGCCGCCGATCCCGACCACCGTTGTTCGCAAGACGCCGCGCTGGCGGTGGCTGATCCATCTTTTCGTCATTGGCTCCTACCCGGCGCTCGGCCTTTTTTTCCGCGCCACGAGTGGGCGCGTTACGCAAGGCCCGGCCTTATCCGGCAATGTTCGGGGACTCCTGGTCGTCTCGGCCGCGGAGATAATTGTCTTTTCGATCTTCTTCGCCGTGGCCTGCCTGATTTCACGCGCGTCGCGCGAACAACTGATGTTGCGGTGGCGGCCGGGCTGGTGGGTCGTGCCTCTCGGCATTGGCTATTCCGTCGCTCTTCGGATTGGCCTCATCGTTATCGCGGTAGCTGTCATGGCGGTCGTGGCCGCGACCCAGACAATGACCCCCGAAAAAGTGCAGGAATACGTCA
>JBEEHI010000005.1:0-10628 GCA_041167305.1 Verrucomicrobiota bacterium | reverse complement strand
ACCGGCGACGCGATCTTGTTCGCGTGCACTTCCTCCTTGATCCGCTTCATCAGGCGGTTTCGCGAAAGCGTGTCTTCGTAATGCCAGGAGACGCGTTTCAGATCGCCGACATCCCAGCCTGGAAAGCGCTTCAGGTATTCGCTCTCCTCGGCGAGCATGACCGAGAGCGCACGACCGAGCGGTGGCCGGCGCGCTTCCGGATAAGCATCGAGATATTTCTGGTCCGCGCCCGCCGGCGGCCCGTAATGCACGCCCGCGCCGAGGAACAAAATGCATTGCCCTTTGCCGACTGCTTCAGCGATGGCGGCGAGATCGTCCATCGCTTAGCCAGTGCGAGAGCGTTGTCGAACCGGGGGAGGGAACGTGATCACCCCGCTGTTCTAGCGCAGGCCAACCTGCGACTTCCATTCAAATCGATTGCACCTGACCTTGTGCGCGCCGCGTTGCGCTTCGGAATTCCGGGGAGATCAATCCCTTCCGCTTTTGGAAACAAGTCGTCGAAGGACATGGCCATTCCCCATCATTATCATGGTCATTTACCTCGGTGCGCAGTGCGTCCGCGACGCAATGCAACGCGGACGACGCTGAATGCCACTACAGGGCAAACTACAACTACGACCACGACTGCGACACGATGATGCACATGCGCCGGGATGAGTAACGCCGGGAGGAAGACTCCCAGCGCCACCACGAGGAACGGAACCACGATGATCACAAAAACGTCGTGTGGGAATCGTCCGGTCATGACTGGATTACCAACTAACGAAAATTAAACGACGATTTCGGAGATAGGCGAAACGTTTTTCACCCATAGCCATCGCTATTCCTCGATGGCGCCGCCGAGTTTTCGGAGGTGCTGGCGAAAGGTATAGTCGGGATGGGCGGTGCACTTGGCGAGATAATCGGCAAAGCGTAACTGCGTGCGGAGAGTTGTGCCGGAGCGAATGGCGTCGGCCTGGTTGCGTTCGCGTTGCCAGATGGTTCGCGCGGTTTCCAGAAGTTTTTCGGCCGGAGCGGCGTCGATAAAAACGCAGCCGTCGTCATCGGCGAAAACAAGGTCGTCGCTGTGCACTTCGAAATCGCCGAAGCGCGCCGAGCGCAGCGCGCCGGCATCGCGCGGCTCGAGGCGTTGCGGACCGGCGAGGCAGGAGCCATAACTCCAGATGGGAAAGCCGATCTGGCGCAGCTCCGGCGTGTCGCGATGCGTTCCCCAGACGACGATCGCGGCGAGACCAGCCGCTCTGGCTTCGAGCGCGGTCAGGTCGCCGATGCAACCTTCGTCGCGCCGGCCGGCGTTATCGATCACGAGAACGTCGCCGGCTTCGGCGTTTTCCATCGCTTCGAGAAAGACGTCCACGCTGCCGAAATGTTTCGCGGGAAGGACACGGCCCGCGGCCCGCACGCCAGGGATGACCGGCGCGATTCCGGAAGCGGCCACTCGAAACGGAATCTTCAAACGCAAGGCAGCGTCAAAGACGAGCGGCGTGGACAGCTCGGCAAATTTTTCTGCGACTGCCTCGTTCTTCACAAACAAACTTTGCGCGAAAGATCGCGCGCAAGCCAGAGCGAAGGTTTTTTGAATCCGACGCTCTCGCTCATCGCCGGATTCGCAGTCTCAGCATCAAAGAAAGACGGTGATTTGGAAATCGCCGCTCCTTGAAGTTTATCGTGTTGGCTTCGTTTTCGGTTGAAGCTCGTTCAGCATCGCGGTGAAGCGCGGGTCGCCGCGGACGGCATCCCAGGCCGGATCGTACTTGAGCTCGCCAAAGTACGGGCCGTTCGGGATTTTTGCCAAAGCTGTCAACTGTTCGACCGCGGAATTTAGTTCGCCCGTCCAAGCGTAAATCATCGCGAGGAAATTCAGGACCGTCGCGCCGTCGACCGCATCATCGCTCAGGGGGCGTAATTCCGCGGCGTGGCGTCCTTCGCGCAACGCTTCTTCTTTGCGAGAGAGTCCCGCATCCACCAGGCCGAGGGTGGCGAGCAGGATAGGATCATCGCGCCCATCGGCCAGCCGCGTCTCTATCGTCGCGCGGGCGCGAGCAAACACTTCCCTCGCTTTTGTGCCATCTCCACGGGCTCGCGCGATGACCCCTTCCCAATAGCTCACGGGCACCAGTTTCCCGTGGCCGCCGACCAGCTCCTCATTTTTGTATGCGCCCAGAATCCTGGCAGCCAGGTCCGGATCGCGCTCGTAAAGGGCGAGGGTGAGGCGCGTCCAGGTCGTCTGACCATCGGGGTCGTAATCGGCCGGTAACGAATTCAAAAACGAGTGGGCCGCTTTCAGGTCGCCTCTTTGGGTCTCGATCTGGGCGTGGACCATCTGGCAATAATTGCGGGTGCTGGGATTGGCGTTCGCGGCCCGGTCGAAGAGCGCCGATTCATCGTCGTACCGGCGCAACAAATCGTAAGCGACCGAGAGACCATTCACGATCTTCGAGTTTGCCGGATCGAGCTCGAAAGCTTTCTCGAGATTCCGCACAGAATCATCCCAACGTCCCTGCCGCCGCGCGATGACACCCGCAAGGTAAGAAACTTCCGCGCTATTGGGCAGCGTCCGGTTGGCGAGGGCCAACTCCTGCAACGCCCGCGTGTAGTCGCGTTTTCCGTGGTAATAAACCAGGGCCTGCGCCAGGTGCGCTTCGCCCAGGTCCGGAACGAGGGCGAGCGCTTTTTCCGCTGAGGCCTGGGCAAGTTCGAGCCGCGCCGGCGTGCGATCGAGTCCGTTCCAATAAAGGGTGTCGTGGGCGTTGGTCCGCCAGCAATAGGCGAGCGCGAAATTTGGATCGCGCGAAATTGCTTCGTCCAGGAGGCGCACCGCTCTGAGCAAAGTCTCCTTCCAGTTCGGAGTGTCGTGGAACGTTTTGATCAGTTCCTTCGCCTGGAGATAGAGATCGAATGCGACGATGTCCCGGGTGGACAGTTCGATCGCGGCTTTCTCCCGGGGTGAAAGCTTTGCCGCAAGCTGGCGGGTGATGGCCTGAGCGATCTCGGTCTGGATCGCAAAGATGTCCGCCAGCCCGCGATCGTAGGTCTCGGCCCATTGATAATCGTCGCCGCGCGAATCGATCAACTGCGCGGTGACCCGGACACGATCCTTGGTCCGTTGGACGCTGCCTTCCAGGAGATAGGTGACCCCAAGCCGCCGCCCGATTTCGCGCGCGTTCCGCGGAGTGCCCGCCTTGTAGAGCATGACGGAGGTGCGACTGATTACTTTCAAGTCCGCTACCTTCGCTAGGTTCGCCAGGATCTCATCCTGGATGCCGTCCGCGAAGAAGGCGTTGTCCTGGTCCCCGCTCAGGTTGCTGAACGGAAGCACCGCGATTGATTTCTCGGGAATAGCCTGGGTGACTTCGCGAGGCAGCGTGGAATCTGGTTTCGCGAGTGTCCAGGAGCGCCGCGCGAATTGCACCAGGAACAAGGCCAGGGCCACGGCTGCGGCCAGGGCCGCGAAAGCCAGCAGCTTCCGCCCGGTATGATGCCGGATCGATTCATGGAGAGGGACATCTTCTGTGCGCTTGATTCCTTCGGGGGTCAGCTCGAACGCCCAAGCCAGGATCAGGGCGACGGGAAACCCAAGGAGGAGGAGGAGCACCACCACCCGCACCGCCCAGGTCGGGATATCGAAAAACGGAAAAACCTGGGTGGCAATCTGGATCAGCACCCAGCTGACCACGGCGTAGGTCACGGCCACGCGATAAACGTTCCGCCGCTTCAATTCGCCCAGGAAACTGCGCCAATCCATCCGCCAGCCTTTTTAGTTAAATAGGCGACGAGAAGCGAGCCTTACGATCTTCGAAGGTCGAAATAGGACCTCGTGCATTACCATTGTAGTTTATCAGGCGTTCTGACAGCCTCAGCCCCATGAGCACACCACAAGAAAAGTCAAAACCGACGGAACTGGAAGAAACGGCCACTGATACAGAGGTCGAAGGTCGGCAGTCAGTGCCGCCTAACACCAGCGTCCCGCAGGATGGAGCCGCACCGAATACCTCCGTCCCGCAGGACAACACCTAAGGAGAACGGTCAGGGCCGCGACTCGCCAAACTGAGATTCGGCGAAACGCGTTGAATGCCAGAAGGGCGACTATCCCCAAGCCCAAGGAGGGAGATCGCTGAGAGGAGAGTTTTGCCTCACTCCGGGCAAATCCCCTCCGCGGAGGCCTGAGATTTAATGACTTGCAGTTTGTCCCGGGCGCAGCCACGCTCGGCCGCTCAACCACGGCCTTATGAAAAAACTCGTAATCTTCGCGCTCGTTCTCGTGGCTAGCAGCCTCTTGTTCACCTCATGCACGAGCGTCCCGCAAGACAACACAAAGCCAGCGACCACGAGCGTCCCGCAGGACAACAAGTAATTTTCGGCGAATCGCGTTGACCGCCGGCTGGGAGCGCGTCGATTGGACGACATGGCGCAGCGCCAACGCTACCTTTTTGTCTGCACGAACCGGCGCCCGGATGATGACGCGAAAGGTTCGTGCGCCGGGCGCGGGTCCGAAGAAATCCAGGCGGCGCTAAAGGAGCAGGTCGCAGCGCGGGGTCTGGCGAAACTCGGCGCGCGCGTCTGCAAATCGAGTTGTCTCGACCAGTGTTCGAGCGGCGTCTGCATTCTGGTGGAACCCGACCATTTCTTTTATGGGCATGTCACTCCAGCCGATGTGCCGGAGATCGTGGAAGCGCTCGCGAACGGCCAGCGCGTGGAGCGCCTGGTTCTCACGCCGGACGACCTGGCGCGCGGGTAATCCTATCCTGTCATCCTGGGCGGAGCGGAGTCGAAGGATCTCTAATCCTCAGCGTATCCGTTTGGCCAAACGTATTCCGCACAGAAAGAGTCAGAGATCCTTCGACTTCGCTCGGGATGACAAGATGGAGGCTAGATTTTTTTCTCGAGTAACGCCTTTAACAGGTGGCGATGGCAGTGCTTCTCGTCCTCGGCGCAATGGCAGAGCAACGTCACCGTCTGCCGTTTCGCCAGATGTTGGAGCAATCGTAACGTGAACTTTTGCCCGTGGTTCCTGATTCGTTTATTGCGAAGGTCCACTCCGCCCGGTTCGCGCAGTTCCTTCAGATAACGACGGCTGTATTCGCGCCAGGAGATCCGGCCGGCCAGGATCGCGTCGCGCAGTTCTTCGCTTGGCCCGAGGTTCGCCATCCAAACGTCGAAACGATCCGAGGGCAATCCCCGCCCGCGCCCCCGGGCCGCCAGAATCCGGAGCCCGTCGCCTGGTTCAATCGCACTGTGGACTGACTTCGTTTTAAGCATTTCCTGCTCCTGCTCCTGATCCTGCTCTTTTTCCACCCCCCAGGCCAGGATCAAGATCAAGATCAAGATCAGGAGCAGGAGCAGGAGCAGGAGGGAAAATCCGGCTTTTTCCGCCCTTCCGTTACGCCTCAAATAATTGCTTGCAGTCCCCGAGGCGACCGCACATTCTCGTGCCTCTGCTTAACCACAACCTATGAAACGATCACTCATCTATTCCATCACTGTCATGTTGGCCGCGGGGCTCCTGGCCTCTTGCAACACCAACAAGACTGAAACTGCCACCACCACCGCCCCGGAGAAGGCCCCGGCTAAAACTTCGACGACGAAGAAGTCCACGACCAAGAAGTCGTCGACGACCGACACCACGAAGAAGGCCGATACGACCAAGAAGTCTTCGACCGATACTACGAAGAAAGAGACGACCAAGAAGGAGAGCAAGACCTCGCCTTCTCCGTCGCCTTCGGCCACTCCGTAAGGACGAGTCCGCCGCAGCCCTGAGCTGCGTGCAGTGTTACCTTGGAGTTAGTCAGCCGTTCCAATCGGCTGACTAACTCTTCTTTTTCTCTCGATCCGGCGACAGCATATCGCCGAGCGCCCGTCCTGGCAGCCGCAGGCTGTCGTTTTCCTGCCAGATAACTGGCGCGCTGTGTTATTGCTGAAGCATGGCACCGGACGTTTCTCGCGATCAATCCCGCGCCGCTTCGCCGATTTATGGCGAACGCTTCACCCAGCGGCTCGAGGCCTTTAGCGATCTTGTCTTCGGTTTCAGTCTTTCGCTCCTCGCCACCCGGCTCGACGTGCCGGCGAATCCCGCCGAAGTTTTTGAAACGGCGCGCTGGGCGACATTCATCATCACCTTCGGAACGATCTGCGCCATCTGGCTCTCGCACTACCGGATTTTCCGGCATCACTTTGTCGCGCGCACCCCGGACGTGATCGTGAACTTTATTTTCCTGCTGGGTATCGCAATTTTCCCTTATGCGGTGCAGATGGTCCTGCGTTTCTCGACCGCGCGTAACGTCATCGTTTTGTATCTCGGTGATTTTGCCGTCGTCCTCGCCGCTTTGGCGACGTTGCGTTGGAGAGCATTACGCCAGCGCCGGAACGATCCCGAAGCAGACGTCCGCTTGCGTGAATGGCGCGGCACCGTTCGGCAATACCTCCTGGTCCTGGTAATTGCGGGATTCCTGCTCGGTATGAATGCCGAGATCTTTCCAGCGGGAAAGTTTTTCTCGTTGTTCTCTGCGGCGCTCCTGATCGTCACTGTCGGCACGCGGCTGGGGGTTCGCCGGTTGCCGCGGTTTCTGGACGCCACCGGCTCGTAGCGCGGTTACACTCGGAACATGAAAGTTCCATTCACGCTGGGAGTGGTCGGCCATTTCGGCCTGGCGGTGCGCAGCCCGAAGCGGAGTGCGAAATGGTTCGAGCGCGCGCTGGGTTTGAAAAAGCAATTCGAGTTCGAAGGCGGCATCGCGATCGGGAATGACAATGTCACGATCGCGTTGCACAAAGGGAAGCCATCGCCAGGCACTCTGGGGCACATGTCGTTTCACCTCCCGAGCATGGCGGCGTTGAAAAAAGCACTGGCGCACCTGCGGAAACAGAAAGTCGACCTCGAAGATCCCGGAGAGGAGATCGGCCCCGAGGCGCCGGGTTCGCCGCACAAAGGCCTTTGGTTCCATGACCCGGATGGTTATCGCTGGGAACTCAGCGTCCAGGCTTAACGCTAGAACTCATATTGCAGGTTAGCGCTGTAGCCGCCCCGCTCAGTCGGGGTGTCCGTGCCAGGGTGATGGTCACACGGCGACAGAGCGCCGTGGCTACAGCGACGAAAGGCTAATCCTTCTAGCCCAACTCCAGCAGACTGCGCGGAGGCAGAGAAGAAAGTGGCTCGAGATCCAGCGAGTGCTCGTCACATTTTACCGCCAGGCAAAGTTCGCCATCGGGCGCTACTGCCCAGAGATAGGCCGGCCGTTCGGAACGGTAGAACTCGTGGCGCGGATGGTTCTGCGGAAAGCCGCAATCGGCGTGGGCGTGCGGTCCGCGGCGCGAGCAGGCGCGCAGATCGGCGATCAGTTTTTCCAGCTCGAGCCGGCTGCGTTTTATCTCGACGGCAATAAGGATTTCTCCCGCTAGCGAGCGGACCGCGAGATCGAAACCTTCGGCCGTGGCGCGATGCTCAGGGCGAGTCGGCTGGAGGCTGACGTGGCGCCGAAGCCAGCCGCGTTCCAGGATCAGCCGCGCCGCGGTTGCGAGCTGGCAGAGATTTTCGCGCAAAAGCCGAGGCGGTTCGTGCGAGAAAAGCCGATAGCCTGGCCGCGGCTGCGTTTCATCTGCCGGCGACAACAGCTCGCTCGCGACGTCGCCCTGCTCGTCGACCGCAAATAAATTTTCTTCGAGGCCGCGGAGAAAATACTGGGCCTCCCATTCCTCGAGCGCCGGGCTAATCCGCAGCCCCGAAACTGGAACTCGCTGCCCAAACGCCCGGCAGGCGGAGGCGAACTTGTCCTGCAACCATGTTTCCAGTTCTGCCTTCAAATTCGTATCAAACAAACCTCCCAACATATCGCCTTGCCGCTGCTCGATGCCTGCGTTTATTCCGGCTTCACCTACAAAATATGAAAACACTTCTCACACTTATCGCCATTGCGTTTCTCGCCACGATCCCGGTGGACGCAAAAACCTTCAAGCTCCCGAACGAGGACTTCGCCATCGCCTCCATCGACATGCCTGATTCGTGGAAACCGAAAGAGGTCGAGAACGGCATCTGGGGACAGAGCGCGGATACTGCGGTTTACATGTCCGTGGTTGCGGTCGGCAGCGACAAAGGCATGAACGCCGAGATCGACGACACCTTCGAGATGCTCAAGACCCACAACGTCACCATCGACGACTCCACGAAAAAGGAGAACAAGTTCAAGGTCGGTTCGCTCGACGCGACCGAGCTGCTCTTCCAAGGTAAGGACGAGGATGGCCCGTGCGCCATCAGCATCTGTTTCGTGCCGATCAAGGACAAGATGATCATATTCACCTACTGGGTCACGACCGCGAAGGAGAAAGAACATCTCCAGGAAGTCGGCAAGATCGTAAACAGCCTCAAACCCACTTCGTAACGAGCCGCGCGAAGACGCAGGTTTTCGCCTGACAAAAATCGTTGAAGCGCCAGCCGTGTTTTGCGGCTGGCGCTTTTCTTTTGGTGCGTCGGTGAGCGCAATTGACAGTGAGACGGCCGGAATGACATGCTCGCTCCACCAATGGCCGCTCGTCCGTCACCCAGTATTTTCGCCCCTGAAGGGGCGATCGATCTCCATGTCTCGCCGGAATTGCGCGCCTCCCTGCGCGCCATCATCGACAATGAGAAGCCAAAGCGCCTCGTCGTGGATCTCTCCCAAGTTCCTTATATCGACAGTTCCGGCCTCGCCGTCCTGATCGGCGCGATGCAGAGCCTGGAATTGGAAGGCGGCGTTTTCCTGCTGGCCGGCGCGCAGGAAGGCGTTCAGATGATTCTTGAAAGTGCGCGGCTCGATCAATACTTCCGCCTGTACCCCGATGTGGAAGCGGCCGCGGCCGCCCCGTAGAGCACCGATCAAACTCAAGGTCGAGATCGTGTGCCCGTGAAAAAGGGGCTTGAGCGTTTTCGCCGCGACGGTCACACTGCGTTTTCGCTGCGAACCCCGATCACTCCCTTAGCATCAACCCCAACGAAAGGATCGTTCCATGAAAATGACCAAAACGCTCACGCTGGTTTTGGCGAGTCTCATCCTGGCGCTCGTGGCCGGCGCCGTCACTCCCACGCCCTCCCCGAAGTCCTCGCCCTCAGCGTCAGCGAAGCCCACCCCATCGCCGACGCCGGAGATTTTGCCTAGTCCGAACGAGCAGCCGCGGATCGCCGCCACTCCGGTTATCCAGGCGAACCTGCCGCCGCCCAAGCCGGTCCTCTACCTCATCAGGACCGAGCCGTACACCGCGGGCGGAAAGAATTGGATTCGCTACCGCTACGATGTGTCGAACAAGGCCGAATACCCGGCCGAAATGTTTGCCGCTGCGCCGGCTCTGCCCCCGTGCGGCCTCAACACCAACTCCTCCCGCACCTGGGTGGACTTTTTTGATTCGACTGGAAAGCGGCTCTACGGGTTTTGCGCGCTAGGCAAACCGGCTGATCTTGGTTTGCTTTGGTTTGCTGTCGAGGAAGGCGTCATCCCGCCCAGTTACGTCTACATCGAGCTCAACGATCGGCAGACGAATACCAAATATAAGTCCAACCTCGCGGACACGACCCTTTAATTACCGCCGGGCTTCGACCACGATTGCGCGCATCGGGGCGCGAATTGTTGACCCGCCGAAACGTTTCCTGAGCGCGCCGGCGACAGCGTCGGTGATGACTGGCAGTAACGCGGAGTCCCGTTCCACAATCGCGACGGCGACCGGGTTGCCCTGGACTAACCCGATCGCCGCGTCTTCGGGCTGGCTGGCGCCGCCCACTTTCGCCACAACGTCGAGACGCACGTCTCGAAAGCCTGCTTCTTCCAGGACGCATTTGATTTCCCCCTGGTCGTGATAGCCGAACGGCACCTGGTAGAAGGTCGGCGGGTCCCTCTCGAAAAAGCTGCTGATGGTTTCGTGCGCGATTCGGCCCAGGTCGTTGTGCTCCATCGAATCCCACACGTTGAAAAGAAAAACGCCGCCGGGTTTCAAAACCCGGCGCGCTTCTCGAGCGCTCAGGGCTTTATCCGGCACAAACATGATTCCGAACTGACAAACCACCGCGTCGAACGATTCATCGTCGAACGGCAAACTGGAGGCATCGGCCTGTTGCCACTCGACGGCTTCATCGTGCCGGAATTTCTGCGCGGCGTTCCGGAACATAGGCTCGTTCAAATCGGTCGCGACTAATCTCGTGGTGGCGGGCAGGCGATCCCGCAGCACGCGCGTGAGGATTCCGGTGCCGCAAGCCAGCTCGAGGACCGAGCCATTAGCGTCCACGTTCAACCGCGCTGCCAGGTCTTCAGCGTAGGGCTGGAAAAGAACCGGCCCGAGATATCGGTCGTAAGCGGCCGGGATCGATCCCGCAAACTGCGCATTCTTGTTTTCCATATTGGTCATCGCTTCAGCAACGGCTTCAAATATTGCCCGGTGTAACTGGCCGGCAATTCCGCGATCTTCTCCGGCGGTCCCGCGCCCACGATTTCGCCGCCGCTTTTTCCACCTTCCGGTCCGAGATCGATGATCCAGTCGGCGCATTTGATCATCTCGAGGTTGTGCTCGATGACGACCAGCGTGTTTCCGGAGTCGCGCAGCTTCATCAAGACCTGGAGCAGCTTCTCGATATCGGCGAAATGCAGGCCGGTCGTCGGCTCGTCGAGGATGTA
>JBEEHI010000004.1:0-3959 GCA_041167305.1 Verrucomicrobiota bacterium | reverse complement strand
GCGTTTCGCGTGGGGAAATCCGGCGAGTAGGCCCAGCCGGTGACATAGACATTACGATCCGCATCGAGGGCCACGCCATAGGCACCATCATCGCCGGCGACGATGGTTTCAGAATTGATGTCGATTTGGTCCTGGCCACCACCGAGGTAGGTCGACCAGATGAGTTCCGTCCCGTCCGGACTGAATTTGGTAACGAACGCTTCGTCGGTGTTGTTGTTCTGTCCTGATTGATAAGCGTCCTTTGTTGGAAAGATTTCCGATTCCGTCCAGCCGACCGCATAAGCATTGCCATCCGCGTCAGCCTTGATGTCGTGGACACGGTCGTTGTCTTCCCCGGCGAGATAAGTCGAGTAGGTGATGATGGCCGGATCGATAATGAGCGGACGAGACTGGTCGTAATCGCCGACGCTAAATCCGGCGCGGTTTCCCTGCGTGGTAAAACCGCCGGAGACGGCCCGTCGGCTGCCGTTTAGTTCTTGATAAATCAACGGCTTGGCCTGGCGCATCTGCGCGCCGCCAGCCGCGTGCACGATCAGCGCACCGGTCGCCGCATCCACCTCAAGCCGCTCCGCGCCATCGAAGTTGAACCCGATCTGGCTCGGGTTCGCGCCGGGCCCCACGACAAGATCGTACTCCAGTTGCGAACCTTTCCCGTAATAGACCAGGTCAATTCCCGGATAAACCGCCGCGAACGAAACCTTCCGGAACGTGGGGACTCCAGTGATCCACTTCTTCTCTTCGTTCCCGCGAAAATAATTGAGCTTGCCGCGCAATTGCTCGACCCCGGAGACAGAGGGTGCGGCGTTTGCCCCGACGAGACTCATACGCACCACGGCCTTCGAGGCCGCACGCTGGGCTGCGCGCTCTTCCCTTTCTTGCTTTGCCTGAGCGGCGTTCAAAGGCCCCGTCTGTTTCGGTATACTCGGATTGGAAGCGTTGTTCGACCCCGGTTTTCGCAGGACAAAGACCGCCTCGCTTTGGGTCAGGAACGCCTTGAGGTCCGCGCCGCGGGACGCGAAACGGACCTGGGGGTCGAACTGTCCGTTGTTCATCTCGAAGGAGAGCGGCAATTGGCCCATGGTCATGCGCATGCGCTTCTGGTCCGCGCGCGCCGATGCGGCGAGCGCCTTCGTGTCCGTCCCGGGCGGCTGCAATCGAGGCGCGGCCCCGATGGAACGTCCGTTCGGCAACAACAGGTAGGTCAGGGTCATGAGACCGAGCGTGACCAACAGGCTAGCGCCGATTTTTTTGACAGGATTTCTCTTATTCATAGATGTCTCCTTTTCGTTAGGCACCCGGTAATAGTGGAGCGCGGAAACCGATTCTGCTGAGGCGCACTGCCGGGTGACAAGCCTTTTCTTTCTTTCGCGAGGCACGCGTTTTTCCTGTCTCGACCGATTCTGGATTAAGGACCCTATTTTCCTTCACGTGGCTTCGCTGCCGCGGGCATATGAAAAACCCCAGGTGCCACTGCAAATCGGTTTGGCTTGGCTGGGCGGCGTTGTTCGCGCTCGCCGGCGCCGTCCTTGCCGAGCCGCCTGATGGTTCGACGAAAAAACCGGCGGGCCGCCCACGGCCGCAGGTAATTTACCATTTGCCCTCTTCGTCCAATTCCGCGGCCACGTTGCATTCCCAGGCCAAAGGACAGAACAACGACCTCCCCGTTGATGCCAGCACGCCGACATCGCCACAGATTTCCCGGGGAAACGCGCGCGAGCAACCCGTAACTTCGCCGCCACCGCAACCCACGGTCAAGGCTCCCAGGGTACAACGTTCCCAGTCTGTGAAAGCGAAAGGGTCTTCACACTCGGGCCCCAGGAAGTCACACAAACAGTAGCTGTAGCCGGGATCGTTGATCCCGGCCGCGGCGACCGGCTCGTTACTTCAACTTCGCGAGCAACGCCGGGCGCCGTTTCAGTTGAGCCGTGAGCTTTTCGATCGCGCGCAAAGTCGGCGGACTAATATGGTGCTCCATCCCTTCCACGTCGTGATGGATCACCTGCTTGTCGAGCCGCAGCAGCGTTAGGAAATCCGTGAGGAGCTGGTGGCGGCGGGTGATGTTGCGCGCGAGGGCTTCCCCGGCCGCGGTCAGGACCAGCCCGCGATATTTTTCGTATTTGAGCAGCCCTTCGCCGTCGAGCCGCTGCACCATGTTGCTCACGCTGGCCTGTGAGATCTTAAGACTGGTGGCGATGTCGACCACCCGGGCGTAACCCTTCGAGTCGATCAATTCGAGGATCCTCTCGAGGTAATCCTCGACCGCGGAAGAGTTCCGTCGGGTCTTTTTTGAAGTCGGCACGGCGGAGCCAAAATAGCGGGAGCGCGCTTAAGGTCAAAATAAAAATATTTGCCGTTTGACAATTAGTTAGCAACTGACAAATAAGTTAGCCATGGCTAATACCCGCGGCCCCGAGGTGACCCATTCCACCGCGGGATGGCGCACCACGCCGGAGCTGCCGAGCCTTTCCGAGGTCCACCGCAGCCTGGTGGTTCCGCCTTCGGCCAGCTTTTTCCGCAAGCTGCTCGCCTTCGCCGGACCAGGGTTCCTGGTCGCGGTCGGCTACATGGACCCGGGAAACTGGGCGACGGACCTGGCCGGCGGCTCGAAATACAATTACTCGCTCCTCTCCGTCATCATGATGTCCAACCTGATGGCGATCCTGCTCCAGGCGCTTTCCTTGAAACTCGGCATCGCCACCGGTCGCGATCTTGCCCAGGCCTGCCGCGATCACTACAGCAAGCCGGTCTCCTTTTGCCTCTGGGTCATTTGCGAGATCGCGATCGCCGCGTGCGACCTCGCGGAAGTCATCGGATCCGCCATCGCCTTGAACCTGCTCTTCGGCCTTCCGCTGCTCGCCGGTGTCTGCATCACGTCCCTCGATGTGTTGTTCGTCCTCTTTCTCCAGAACAAGGGATTCCGTTACATCGAGGCGCTGGTTATAACGCTCATCGTTATTATCGGCGGCTGTTTCGCCTGGGAGATTGTCGCCTCGCATCCGAACCTGGCTGGGATTGCGAAGGGCTTCGTGCCGATGCCGCAAATCGTGAGCGATCCCGGCATGCTCTACATCGCGATCGGAATCCTCGGCGCCACCGTCATGCCGCACAATCTCTACCTCCATTCTTCCATCGTGCAGACACGCCGGTATGAACTCAGCTCGGCGGGAAAACGCGAAGCGATCAAGTTTGCCACGATCGATTCCACGGTCGCGCTCATGTTCGCGCTCTTCATTAACGCCGCCATCCTCATCGTCGCGGCCGCGACCTTCTACACGCGCGGGCGCAACGACGTCGCCGAAATCCAGGACGCTTACAAGTTACTCACGCCGCTTCTGGGCGTCACCGGCGCCAGCGCGCTCTTTGCCATCGCTCTTCTGGCTTCGGGTCAAAACTCCACCCTCACCGGGACGCTGGCCGGCCAGATCGTGATGGAAGGTTTTCTCAACCTTCGGATCCGCCCCTGGCTGCGCCGCCTCATCACCCGCCTCATCGCGATCATTCCCGCGGTGATAGTCACGATCATCTCCGGCGAGAGAGGGACAACGAATCTGCTCGTGCTCAGCCAGGTGATCCTGAGCCTGCAATTGAGCTTCGCGGTTTTCCCGCTCGTCCTGTTCACTAACGACAAAGTGAAGATGGGCGAGTTTGTCAACGGCCCGATCGTGAAATGGCTTGCCTGGTTCGTCGCGACAATCATTGCATTGCTCAACGCCTGGCTTCTCCTGCAGACTTTCCGAAACTGGTTCGCTGCCTAATCAGACGATGTACAACACCATTCTCGTCCCGGTCGAAAACCGCGAGACCGATCAAACGATTCTCCGCCATATCCGCTCCCTGGCGCGGCTGACCAATGCGAAACTGATGCTTGTCCACGTCGCGGACGGCTGGGCCGCGCGGAACTTCGAACGCTTTCAGCTTCAGGAAAGCGAAGAGATGAAACAGGACCGCGAATATCTCGC
>JBEEHI010000003.1:0-5546 GCA_041167305.1 Verrucomicrobiota bacterium | reverse complement strand
TATCCAATTACCCCGCTGATCTTCCTCGTTATTAGCCTTTGGATGCTCGAACACATGCTGGCCGATCCCGACACGCGGACGCCGTCGCTGCGGGGTCTTTGGCTCATGGCTCTCGGCCTTGCGGTCTATTTTCTTTCGCCGAAAACAAAGGCAACTTGATCGTCTTACGCGCATTCATGAAACGACTTCTGCTCCTTTCGCTGGCGGTCCTTTGGGCGACTCCGCCTTTCGCGCAAGGCGCCATCCTCGATGACACCGCGCGTTTCCTGGCCGGTATTCCCGTGGGCGGGCCGCTCGCTCCCCTCACCCACGACCCGGCGTGGATCGATCATGCGCGAAGCCTCGATAGCGCCTGGGTTAAGAAAGATTACTACCAGATCCGGCCCATTCGCGCCTGGATGCTGGCGAACGCGCCCGAGTACTACGCGGCGACCAACCCGGTCTTCTACATGTTTGGCGGCCCGGATTTCCTCTACGCCAACCTCTTCTTTCCCCAGGCGAAAACTTACATTCTCGCCGGGCTCGAGCCGGTAGGACAGGTGCCTGATCTCGCGCGAATGGATCCTGCCGCACTCCGCACCGATCTCAACAGCTTGCGCGACTCGATGCACACCGTCCTTCAGACGCATTATTTCATCACCAAGGACATGCGGACCGATCTCACTCGCGCCAACATGGGCGGCACCCTTCCGATCCTCTTTGTCTTCCTGGCCCGGATGAATTGCACCGTGCTCGACACGACCTACATCAAGAGCCCGGCGGAAGGTGTGAAGATCAATTTCACCACGCGCGGGGGTCCGACCCAGACCTTGTATTACTTCAAGACCGATCTCTCCGGCGGCCCAAGTCCGTTCCTGAAGTGGTGTGCTTCGCAAGGCCAGGGCCTTAGCCTGCTCAAGGCTGCGTCTTACCTCATGCATACCGAAGGCTTCTCCGGCGTGCGGAACTTTCTCCTGAACAACAGCCGCGTCATTATCCAGGACGATTCCGGCATCCCGTTGCGGGCTTTCCCGAAGAATTGGAAAGTCGATTGCTACGGGGTGTATGTGCCGCACGAGGAAATGTTCGGAAAGTACCATCAACCGGAGCTGGCCGCGATCTACAACCGGCAACCGCCGCCGCCCGAGTTGGGGTTCGCTTTCGGTTATCATTGGCAAAGAGAGCGCGGCCTCCTTATGATGGCCACGCGAAAATAAGATTCTTTCGCATCGTGCGCCTACCAATCTTCCTCGTTGTTTCTCTTCTTGCGTGTGGGCGCTTGCTGGCGGCGGACTCGACCCCCGATGCCACCGCTAAATTCCTGGCTGGGTTGCCCGTGGACGGCACCTCCCTCGAAAGCTACGCCAAGGCATCGGGTTGGAAGGCGCATGCCGCCGAAATGGATCGCGCCTGGAAGCAGTTCGACGATCGACAACTCGCGAAGATTCGCGCCTGGGCGCCGCAAGCCCTCGGCCCCGCCTATCAGGATACCGGACCGATGTATTACATGTTCAGTGGCCCGGATTTTCTCTACGCCAACGCGTTCTTTCCTAACGCCAGCACTTACATCCTTTGCGGCACGGAACCGGTCGGAGCGATCCCCGACATCTCGAAAATTCCAAACGGCGTGCTACCGTCCGCCCTCGGGAACTTGCGCAGATCGCTCGATTCAGTCCTGAGCCTGAGCTTCTTCATCACCAAGAAGATGAAGGTAGACCTGCGCCAGGTACAGCTTAGCGGCACTCTGCCTGTCCTGTATGTTTTTCTCGCGCGCGCCGGTTGCACGATCGACTCGGTGGAGACGGTGGCCCTCGATAAGACCGGCGCTTTTGTTCCAGAAGGAAAAGGAACCACGCCGGGAGTGAAGATCACCTTCACCGGCCCGGCCGGCCGCCCGCAGACACTCTACTACTTCACCACGGACCTGGCTGACTGGGCTATCAAGGTGAACCCGAACTTTGGCGCCTTCTGCGAAAAGCAAGGCCCGGGATTGACGCTATTGAAAGCAGCCTCCTACCTGATGCATTCGGATAACTTTTCGAAAGTGCGCGGTTATCTCCTGGCCCATAGCAAAGTGATTCTTCAGGACGATTCAGGAATTCCCTATCGCTTCTTCCCGAAAGACAAATGGGACGTCCGGTTTCATGGCCGCTATATCGGTCCGATCAGCCGCTTCCTCAAGAACGGGCAGCTGGACCTGGCGCACGATGCCAATGCCAGCCGGCCAGCTCCATTGCCGTTCAGCTTCGGTTACCAATGGAAACCAAGCCAGTCGGCCCTGATCGTCGCCACACCGAAGTAGCTACCAAGGAGCGGCGGTTTACAAACCGCCGACGAAACAAAACGGCGGTTTGTAAACCGCCGCTCCTTGAGGCTTATCGACCCACTAGTAGCCGGAGAAACGTCGCGTCCGAGAAGCGCGACCCCGACCCATGCCGCACGACGACGAGGTTCATGGACGGGATAACATAGAGGCGCTGATATCCCGAGCCGATACACGCAACGGTATCACTCGGAGCGTTACGACAAAGGACCGTTCCTCCCCAACTCTGCCGCTGCCACCTCGGAACCAGCATGGCCTCGATATCGAACTCGCGACCGCGCGGAGCCTGGCGGTTATTCCACCAGCCTAACGAGAAGGCCTGGTTCGCCCCCGACCCGCTCCAACACTGAGACATCGATCCGGCGCTGACAATGGGCGCGCCGCCATTCAGTGCGACCTCACCGAGTTTGGACCACTGGCGCGCACTGAGGAGCCAGCCCGCCGCGAGCAATGGATTCCCGGCGCTGTCGGTTAGATAACGTTGCGACCCGAGGCCCAGGCGATGCAGAACGCGTCGCTCCAGATAATGAGTCGGCGATTCGCCTTTGAGCTTCTCTTTCAACACCGCGTGAAAGACTTGAAGCGCGCTCGGCCCATAAATGAAAGCGCTTCCCGGACTCGCAACCAGGGGCGCCCTAATCGCGATGCTGTCGCGATCGCCGGGATTATTGTTGTGCAAGGAAAAGACCGGCTCTAGTCCGCACGAGAAATCGAGAAGCTGCCGGATCGTCACGCGCGCTTTGCGAGGGTCGGCGCGCCAGGCGGGGATCGTTTCGGAGACGTGTTCGTCCAGGCTCAGCAATCCATCGTCCACCGCGGCCAACGCCGCCAATCCCCAGAACGCCTTCGTCCCGCTATAGATCTTGCGCGGTTCCCCCGCCGATTGTTCCAGCAACGTCTGCCCGTTTTGCAACGCGAGGAACGATGTCCCGCCCGCGCTCCTCGAATACGCCGCCGCGGCCCGAACGGCATTTGGATTCACCGGCGCGCCCACTGCGGTCGACGCCAGAAATGACACGAAGCACAACCATCTTTTCATCTGTGTCCACTTTGCCCGTCACGTCCTGGATTTCCAGCACGACGTGAGAATTTTCGCCTACCTGGGCAACGACCGGATGGATTGCTTCTCGACGACTTTGCCCTCCATGTCTTTGAGAACAAGTAAGTGGTCGTCGCTGGAAATCTCCGCGGAAAGCTTGATCGCTGGCTCAATGACTCGATCGATGAATAAGACCCAGGCCTGTTGCGCGCGACTGCGGTAGTAAGCGTGCACGTAACAGACTGCCCGTCCCGAATAGGGGCTATACGAGAAAATGATCAGTTCCCGTCCTCCCGACGTGAAATCCCATTTCGCGACCTGGCCGAACCCAATCGTCGTGCCGAAATGCCTAAAAAGCTCCTCGCGCGTTGCGGCGGACTTCGGCGGCTTGGGAAAACCGGAGCCATCAGCGCCTGGGCAAACGAGCAGGCCTGCGAGGCAAATCACGGCGAGCAGTCGTCCTGGCTTTTTCACTTTTGAAGGACGAACTGGATTCGAGGATTCTCAGAACTCGGCTTTGTCCCTGTGTCGAAGTCTGTGCAAGCGATCGTCAGGTTCAGCCCAACTGACTCAGCCATCGAGCGCATTCCTATTGGTGTGAAGAGTTGCCACTCGAAATCCTCCTGCTCGCCATCGGGGTAGTCGAGGTGCACAAGGAGCCGATCGCCTTTCACCCGTTTTGTTTCGTGCACGACACCGGTTGGCGTTTGTAAATCTCGCTCGCCTTGATGCGCTGCGAAAAACTCCGGGTTCCACAGATCGAGGAGAATCCGGCCGCCGTCGCGGATTCCATTCGCGAGTCGCAGTAAGAGATCGCGGTTCGCAGCAGCGTCGAAATGACCAAAACTCTGCGACATCACGATGGCGAGATCGTAAGCCGCTTTCTCGGGTTTATAGTCCCGCGCCTCCGCCTCGACGTAGGTCGGACCTCCTCCTAGCTCGCGTGCTCGCGCGATTGCCTCCGGGTCGCGCTCGATCCCTGTTACCGCGAAACCGAGTTGAGCAAGCGCCCTCCCGTGGCGCCCCATTCCGCAGCAAACATCCAAGACCTTGAGAAACTGCGGCTGCGGCGCGCACGCGCAAATAAAGGCCGCTTCTTCCTGCGTGCGCGTCTCCGCGATGCCTATATGAAAGGACTGAAACCAGCGTGACGAGTAAGCGTTCGGCGCGGTCATATCTTCGCTGGAGCGGCGGTCTATGACCGTCGGCATCTCCACATTGGTGCTGAACCTACGGCGGTCGTAGACCGCCGCTACAACAATCCCGCATCGCAAGCGTTAACTCATTGTAGAGTCGCTGCGTGCCGCTCATTCCAATAATCCTGGTCTTGCTTCTGGTGGTCGCGTTGGTTATCGCGACGCCATTCCTGCTGTATCTGCGCTATCGCACCGGGACGATGCGCCGACGCGGGCGCGCATGGGTAGCCAGCGTCAACCTGATAAGTCTCGGACTCTCGGCCGCGCTTCTGGTATGGGTCGCAGCGCTGACGACTTTCTGGGTCCCGCATGCATTCAGCTACTCACTCGCGGGCCTGTTAGCTGGCTCTCTGCTCGGCTTCCTTGGCCTGGCCTTGACCAGATGGGAGATGACGCCGCGGGGATTACACTACACGCCAAATCGATGGCTCGTCTTGCTCGTTACTCTGGCAGTCGTCACGCGACTGCTCTACGGCCTGTGGCGACTCTGGCACGCCTGGCGGGCGGCTCCGTCCGACGGCTCCTGGCTCGCATCCGCCGGAGTCGCCGGGTCAATGGCAGTCGGCGCGGTTGTCGTCGGTTACTACCTCGCCTACTTCGCAGGCGTGCGCTGGAAACTCAGGGCGCAACCTAGAACGCGAAGTTAATCCCGGTCCGTGCCATCCCGAAGTTGTTACTCCGGCCGTCGATCACGTTCCAGCTAAAGTCATTCGTCCAGCCGATGTGCGGCGTGACCCGGACTTCAAGGCCGCCACCGAATTGTCCGATGGCTTTCGTTTCACTGCCTGTCTTGAAACGGTTTGCCCTCGCCCCCGCAATTGGATCGATGATGAGGACTTTTTCGACTTCACCGCCGCCAAAGATCGCACCGCCGCCAACCCACACATAAGGAGCAAAGCGCGAACAGCCCATCGGATAACGAAAGGTAAATGTCCCCATCAGCGACCCAATCGTCCGCTCCTCCTTCCGCGGATCGAATCGAAACAACGAGCCGACAGGCGACGGTAAA
>JBEEHI010000002.1:0-2848 GCA_041167305.1 Verrucomicrobiota bacterium | reverse complement strand
TCGAAACCGCCCGTCAGACGATGGACGAGCATGCGAATGAAAAAGGTGGTATCGAACGCGAGTTTCTCGATCGCGCTGATGGCGAGCCACGGTAGCACTGCCCAGAGGAACGTCGCGCGCCTGGCCCAGCTGGAGACCAGGAGGAGCCAGGCGAAGACGGGCGCCTCCCAAAGGGCGCTTGTCACCAGACCGTAGAGGAGGATCAACGAGAGCCGGGGCCAGGGCAGTAGTTGCCAGGTCGTGCCCGCCAGACCGCTGGGAAGCAGAACCGCAGTGCTCAGCAGCAACATGATAAACTGGGTGGCGAGGACGATAACGAGGGTGAGCAGGGGCAGGATCGCCAGGGGAACGATCGCCTTCGAGAGCACGCTGATGAGATCCGAAACGGGCAGCGATTTCCAAAACAGGATGCTGCGGTCCCGCCGTTCGCCATGGAGCGCATCGAGACAATAGAAGATGCCCACGATGAACACCGTGAACATGATCATCATGGCGGCGGCGTCGTAAGGCAGCTCGATGGCGGCGCGCATGCGTGTGGACTCCAGGGCCAGGGCGTTGTGCCGGAGCCGCGGGAGGCTGAACGCCGTGATGCCGAAGCCGAAGAGGACGACTCCGGCGGCGATCATGGGCGCCAGATAAATGGAACGGTTTTCCCAAAGCTCACGCCGGACCGACCAAAAGAATGGCCGGGTCGGCGCGATGGGAGCCGGCGCGATGGGTGGCGAATCAGTCAGCTCGGTATTCATTGTGAAACTCCTTCCGCGCCGGCGGTTTTGTTGCCCATGATCGCGACGAACAAGTCAGCGATGCCGGGCGTGCGGACGTCGCCGAGTGCGGCGAGCTGCTCGCGGTCGATATTTTCGAAGAGCAGAATGCTGCGGCCGAACAATTGGCGCGCATGAATTGGCTTCAACGCCTGGGCTGCGGCGAGATGATCGGAATCCACCATCACTTCCGCATAGCGCGACTCGAACTGTTCCATGCTGCACTCCAGGACGATGCGGCCGTGGTTGATGAACATCAGGTCGGTGATGACGTTCTGGATCTCTTCCACCTGGTGGGTCGTGACGATAATGGTGCGGCTCCGATCGAAGTAATCGTTCAGGAGCGAGTCGTAGAACTGTTTGCGGAAGAGGATGTCGAGGCCCAGCGTCGGCTCGTCGAGCACCAGCAAGCGGGCGTCGATGGCCATGACCAGCGCAAGGTGCAACTGGGCGACCATGCCTTTCGACAACTGCCTGATCTTGCTCGCGCGCTTGATTTCCGTTTTCGCCAAAAAACCTTCCGCTTTCGCGCGATCGAATCGCGGATGCACGCCGGCCACGTAGTCCAGCGCCTGCGAAACCCGCATCCAGCGCGGCAGAACGGCGACGTCGGCGATGAAGCAGACATCGCGCATGAGCTGGTCGCGCTCGGCCCAGGGATTGCGCCCGAGCACTCTCAGCTCACCTTCAAATGGGGTGAGGCCGAGAATGGCATTGAGCGCGGTGCTCTTGCCGGCGCCATTGGGGCCGATGAGTCCGAGGATGCGGCCCTCTTCGACCCGCAGATTGATCCCATCCAGCGCGAGGGTTGTGCCGAACGTTTTGCGGAGACCGCGTGCTTCTATGCAGGGCATGACGTTTAGCGCTCCTTCTTTCCGGAATTGCGCGACGAGGCGCGCGTGGCGGCGGCATCCAATTCTTTCTGGGTCAGGCCGAGCCGCTGAATGGTGGCGGCGACCCGCGGCCACTCTTCGACCAGAAATTTTTGGCGTTCGCCTTTTAAGAGGAGATCACGGGCGCCGGCTTTAACGAACATCCCGAGCCCCCGCTTCGTTTCGACCAAATCTTCATCCACCATGTGTTGGTAGGCCTTAAGGACCGTGAGGGGATTGACCCTGTATTCCGCGGCGACGTTGCGCACCGACGGCAACGGGTCGCCTTCCTGGAGAGCGCCGTCGAGGATCATGTGGACGCCACGGTCGCGAAGCTGGCGATAGATCGGCTGACTATCGTTCCACTCACGATTCATTCCGTGCTCCCGAAAGCCGGACTTCACGGGGTGCATCGCACCGGCCTGCTTGATTGTTGCACCTCATATAGTGATGTAGTGAACTACAACACCATTGCACGCGCAAGATTTTTTTAAACTTTTTTTCGGCGCCGGTTTTCCTCGCGCGGAATTTCAAATGATCCTCTCGTATTCGTCCGCCGCCGCGCGATATTGAAGAGATGCCTCACGCGTCCATGTCTTTTATCGCAGCGACGTTGATCGCGCTTTTCTCCATGACAGCTATCGCCGAAACAACGCCTCCCGGCGCGAGCGGGATAGAAGGCGCCGTTTTCGTCTCGCCCAATCGGCCCGGGCCGATCACCAAAGACACGCCCTCCCGCGGCCCTGCCGGCAACGTGCAGTTCCTCGTCAAAGCAGGCGAGGCGACCGTGAAGACTTTCACGACCGACGGCGAGGGGCGTTTTCAAGTCGCGTTGCCGCCTGGTCATTACGTCATCCTGCGAGAAGACGCAGGGGCTCGCATTGGCCATTGGCGTTTTGAGGCGGATGTCGTCGCGGGCGAGATGACAAAGGTGAATTGGACTGCTGACAGCGGCATGCGCTGAGCCGGTGCTGGTCGGATATTCGCGCAAACATTCCTGGCATCTTTTGTCGCGATTCACGCGCCACCCCGATGATCCGCCGAAGCTTTTCGCGTTTTTCACCCGGCAAAACATTATCGCTGGTTGCCAACGATCTCCGGTGACGTAAAACTGATGACCCGCCGGGTTGGTAGCTCAATGGTAGAGCAGCGCCCTTTTAAGGCGTTGGTTGTGGGTTCGAGTCCCACCCAACCCACCCTCTCTGAAAAGCC
>JBEEHI010000001.1:0-3336 GCA_041167305.1 Verrucomicrobiota bacterium | reverse complement strand
ATCACGAAGGCGTTCCCGGTCACCACATGCAGATCAGCATCGCCCAGACGTTGCCCAACCTGCCGAAGTTCCGGCTCCGCGGCGGTTACTCCTCCTACGCCGAAGGTTGGGCGCTTTACTCGGAGGAGCTCGGGAAAGAGATCGGCTTCTACAAAGACCCCGTCTCCGACTACGGCCGGTTGAACTCCGAGCTGTTCCGCGCCGTTCGCCTCGTCGTCGATACCGGCATTCACGACAAGAACTGGACCCGCGAGAAAGTCATCGACTTCATGCACGCCAACGACGTGAACGACGCCGTGGCCCAGACCGAGACCGACCGCTACATCGCCTGGCCCGGCCAAGCGCTCGCCTACAAAATGGGCCAGCTCATGATTCGTAAACTACGCGATGAAGCCAAAGCACAGCTCGGCCCGAAGTTCGACATCAAAGCCTTCCACGACGAAATCCTGGACGGCGGCGCCATGCCCCTCGATCTGCTCCAGGAGCGCGTGGAAGCATGGATTAAGGCGCAAGGACCGAAGACAGCAAGCACACCTTAATCGCCCGTCTGCGTCGGTACCGCGCGGGCCTTAATCCGTCCGCAGATTCCCGAATTAGCGCAGATTTGGATCAAATTAATCTGCGTAAATCCGCGTTAATCTGCGGACAAACCTGCTCGGTTGGGATTTGGAAGTTGGGATTTTCCCGCCGCGCGGGCGCTTTACCAAATCTTTACCCGCGCTTCGTCGCCGCGGTACATCTTGTCGCCGGGCCTGACGCCAAACGCTTCGTAGAACGGCACCATGTTCGTGACCGGGCCGGTGACGCGCAGGAAGCTCGGCGCATGGACGTCGGTCTTCACGCGGACAGCGAGATTCTCGGGACGAATCTGGTTCATCCAACCGAGTGCCCAACCGATGAAGTAGCGTTGCGCGGGAGTGAATCCGCCGATCGATTTGCCGCTCTTGTATTGCTCGGTTTTCTTGAAAGCGTCCCACGCAATGGTGATGCCGCCGAGGTCCGCAATGTTTTCACCCTGGGTGGCGCTGCCGTTCACGTGCGTCGTGCCGACGGCGACGTAGTCGTTGAACTGCTTCACGATGCCTTCGGCGCGATTCATAAATTCCGCGGCGTCTTCCTTGGTCCACCAATCTTGGAGGTTGCCGCGCTCGTCGAACTGGCGGCCCTGGTCGTCGAAGCCGTGGGTAAGCTCGTGGCCGATCGTGGTGCCGGCGGCATAACCATAGACGATGGCGTCGTCGATCTGGGTATCGTCGATGCCGGGCAAAATGAAGATGGCCGCGGGAAGGACGATCTCGTTGTTAGCCGGGTTGTAGTAAGCGTTATAGGTCTGCGGAGTCATGTCCCACTCGGTGCGATCGACTGGCTTGTGGAGCTTGGCGATGGAGTACTCCGTTTGCCAGACGTTGCCCCGGATGCAATTCATCAGATAGGAAGTGCGGTCGATCGAGTAGGTCGAGTAGTCGCGCCAATGATCGGCGTAGCCCACCTTTTTCACGACCGCGGCCAGCTTGCGCGCCGCCCTCTCTTTCGTCGGCGCGCTCATCCAATCGAGCGCGCGGATGTGCTCGCCCATGGTGGTGAAGACCTCGTCGGTCAGCTTGGCGTAACGCTCCTTCGTCGCCGGGGTGAAGTAGTGCTGGACGTAAAGCTGCCCCAGCGCGTCACCCAGGCGTTCTTCCTCGGAGTCGAGCACGCGCTTGAAACGCTCTCGCTGCTTCGGCGTGCCGTTGAGGATCGTGCCGAAGAAATTGAAGTTCTCGGCGTCGAAACGGCCGCCCGCTTTGTCGGCGAAGGTATGAGCGAGCAGCCAGCGCAAATAAGTCTTCCAGGCTTCGAGCGGCTGGCTGCCCAGCGATGCTTCCACCTGGCGGAAAAACTCCGGCTGGCCCACGATGACGCCGTCGATGCCGGTGACGTGGCCGACTTCGAGAAATTCGCGCCAGTGAATGGACGGCGTGACCGCGGTCACCTCATCGAGCGACATGGCGTTGTAGTTCTTCTGCGGGTCGCGCAGGTCCTCGAGCTTGCGGGAGGCGCCGGCCAACTCGGTTTCCAGGCGCATGACGGTCGCGGCATTGGCCGACGCATGCGCGGCGTCATCGCCGAGGAGAGCGAACATGCGGCCGACGTGTTTCACATACTCCGCGCGAAGCATGGTCGCACGGCTGTCGGTATCGAAATAATAATCACGGTTCGGCAACCCGAGGCCGCCCTGATAAAGATGGAGGGCATACTTGTCGCTGTTCTTTTCGTCCTGCCCGATGAAGGGCGAGAACATCGCGTTCACTCCGATGTATTGGAGGTGCGCGATCGTCTCGAGCAGGCCGCGCTGGTCTTTGATCGCGGCGATCCGTTCGAATTCCGGGGCGAGCGGAGTGAATCCCTGCTTCGCGTTCGCCGCCTCGTCCATCCCGGCCGACCAAAAGTCGCCGATCTTCTGCTGGTTCGAACCAGCCGGCGCCGCTTTGTCGGCCGCAGCCGTCTTATTCAGGGTTACCAGGCGATTATAGGTCTCTTCCTGGACAACGTGGGAAACTCCCCACGATTTTTCGGACGGAGGAATCGGGTGCGCCTTAAGCCATTTGCCGACGGCGTAATGGAAGAAGTCGTCGCGCGGCGAGATCGAGCGGTCGACGAATTGGTCGAGATAATTCTCGGCCGTGACGGCCTTCGCCGCGGTCTTCTGAGCGGGAGCCGGCGCCGGCGGTTTGCCGTGACAGAGAATTGAACCAAGCACGATCGCTGTGACCGCCAAAAGAATATTTCGCATAGATTGGTTCCTACTTGCGGCAGAAGCGCCGGGATCCTGCGCAAGATATGCCGGCGCAACCTCGATGCGAGACCTGATTTTTTTGCATCGCGCGAAAAACGCCCGCAGATTCGCGCAGATTGCTGTGTGGATCGTTTGTCCTCGTTTCCAAGTTGCACTTGGGAATGCAAGTATCCGCGCAGTTTCACTGCGCGTCCGGAAGCACAAGTTCTTGCCGACCTTACGCTCCCAAGTACAACTTGGGAGCGAGGGGACTTGGGAGCGAGGAGAGAGATGACAATGCGGTGGACTGGATGGAAAAGGTGAGCGACCAACAATACAGCGGGTATTCCTAGCGCATGAAGACGAGACCCATCCCTTTCCGAGCGCACCTCGCGCTCTTCCTCTCGCTCGTCGCACTTGCGATCACCGGCTGCGGGCCGAAACCGCCGGCCCTTCCTCCGCCGCCGGACGTTCTCGTGACGGAGGTGAAACAGCGGGATGTGCCGATCTATAATGAGTACGTCGGCCAGCTTGATGCGTCGGTGAATGCCACGATTCAATCGCGGGTGCAGGGGTATCTC